>NZ_JBPQTL010000092.1:0-22598 GCF_051386295.1 Micromonospora sp. URMC 105
GCCGGCCGAGCGGTCGCAGCACCTCGGGGGCGTTGCGCAGCGAGCCGTCGGCGTCCCAGTTGCCCGGGGTCAGCGCCGCGCGCAGCTCCGGCCGCTCGCCGGCCACTGCTGCCGGCGCGGACCGGCCGTGGCCGGTCCGCAGTCCCCAGCCGAACGGGTACAGCGGCCGGTAGTCCCGGTCACCGACGTTGATCGGCACCTGCGCCTCGCTGCGCGGCCAGGTCACCGGGAGGCGACCGGTGAACGGGCGCCGGCCGAACAGGACGTCGGCGACGCCGGCGCCCTCGCTGCCGGGCAGCCACGACGCCACCAGGGCGTCGATCCTGCCGAGCTGGTCGGTCACGATCTGCGGCCGTCCGGAGACCACCAGGACCACGCAGGTCTCGATCTCGGCGCAGACCTTGTCGATCACGGCCTGGTCGGCGGGTTGCAGGCGCAGTGACTTCTCCTCCTGCTGGGGCGTCGAGCACCAGCCGCACTCCGGGCCGCCGACGTCGCCGTACCCCTCGGCGTACGGCGTCTCGCCGACCACCACCACGCCGACGTCGGCGCCGGCCGTGGGCGCCGAGGCGTCCGCGCTGTAGGTGACCCGCGCCTGCGGCGCCACCTCCCGGATGCCCTCCAGGACGGTGGTGCCGGGGATGAGGTCGCCCGACTGGCCCTGCCAGGTGATCGTCCAGCCGCCGGCCTGGTTGCCGATGTCGTCGGCATTGCGGCCGGCCACGTACAGGTTGGCGTCGCGGCGCAGCGGCAGCGCCCGCCCGGCGTTCTTGAGCAGCACCTGCGACTTCGCCACCGCGTCCCGGGCGATCGCCCGGTGTGCGGCGCTGCCGACCCGGTCGACGTTCGCCGCGGAGGCGTACGGCTGCTCGAAGAGGCCGAGCTCGAACTTCTTGCGCAGGATGCGCCGTACCGCGTCGTCGAGGCGGGCCGTGCTGACCCGGCCGGCGGTCACCTCGGCCAGGAGCAGCTCCTCGAACTGCGGTGCGCTGTTCGGCTCCATGAACATGTCGGTGCCGGCGTTCACGCCGACCCGCACCTTGTACGCGGTCAGGCCGGTGTTGGCCGGCTCGGCCGGGTCGGGGATCTGGTGGATGCCCTCCCAGTCGGAGATCAGGAACCCGTCGAAGCCCAGTCGGCCCTTCAGCACGTCGGTGAGCAGCTCGCGGCTGGCGTGCATCTTGGTCGGGTTGCCCAGGCCGTCCTCGGTCCAGTCCACGCTGGAGAAGGAGGGCATCACGCTGCCGACGTCGTGTCGCCGCAGGGCGGGCAGGTAGGGCGACAGATCGATGCGGGCGAAGCGGGCGCGGTCGGTCACCGTCACGCCCTGGTCGATCGGGTACCGCTGCTCCCACCACGGCTTGCCCTCGTTGGCCGCGGCGATGGCCTCGTCGTAGTCGGTGTCGCCGTCGCCGGCGTAGTGCTTGGCGGTCGCCAGGACCCGGTCGGCGTCGTCGAGCCGGCCGGCGCGGCGCCCCTGCAGGCCGTCGATGATCCGTGCCATCGGGATGACCAGCGCGGGGTCCTCGCCGAAGCTCTCGTAACTGCGCCCCCAGCGCTCGTCCCGGGAGACGCAGAGGCACGGGGCGAAGTTCCACGGGATGCCCGTGGCCCGCACCTCGGTCGCGGTGGCGTGCCCGATCCGTTCCACCAGGGCCGGGTCGCGGGTGGCCCCGAGGCCGACGTTGTGCGGGAAGATCGTGGCCCCGTGCACGTTGCCGTGCCCGTGCACGGCGTCGATGCCGTAGATCATCGGGATCTGCAGCCGGGTGCTCAGTGCCTGGGCCTGCAACTCGTTGACCATCTCGACCCAGGCGGCCGGGGTGTTGGTGGCGGGCGTCGAGCCCCCGCCGGAGAGCACCGAACCGAGCCGCCACTTCGCGACCAGCGTGGGGTCGGCGGCGACCGCGGCCCGCTCGGCCTGGGTCATCTGGCCGATCTTCTCCTCGACCGTCATCCGTCCGAGCAGGTCGGCGACGCGCCGGTCGACCGGCAGCCTCCGGTCGAGGTACGGCAGGCCGTGCGCGTCGATGACCACCAGCGGTGCTCCGGTGACGGTGGCGCCGGTGGAGTTCGTGGAGAGGTTCAGCGGGACGGTCTCCGCCGTCTCGGCCGTCGGGTCGGTGTGGACGGTGAGCTCGACGTGTCGCGCGGTGCCGGACGGGCTGCCGGCCGGGAAGGTCAGCGTGCCGGTGACGGCGGTGTAGTCGGCGTCGGCGGTGGCGGTGCCGTTGCCGGTGGAGTAGCGGACGGTCGTCGGGGTGGCCAACGGTTGCCCGTCGGACGTGGTCACCGAGACGGCGATCCGGGCCCGGCCGCCCTCCGCGACGGTGTGGACCGACCGGTCCGCGGCGACGGTGACGGTTCCGGTGCTCGTGGCGGACGCGGACGAGGCCGGCAGCAGCGATGCGGCCAGGACGACGGTGCCGACGAGTGCGGCGCGGCTGCGCCAACATGGACTCATGTGGGTGCCTCCCTACGGGAGTCGGGCGCCCGTACCCTCCCGGTCCGGACCGCCCTCGTCCCGGTAAGGAATCCTTCCCAATTCGATCAGGGTCCGTCAATATTACGGCGCAATAAAAGTGGGGCGGGCTCGGATGGAAGAGGTCCGACGCGCGCCGGACGTGCGGCTGGTGAACACCCTGGCGATCCGGTGTGCCGAGCGGTATGCTCCGCGGCGATGATGACTTCTCGTGTCAGATTGGAGGTCCCGTCCGCGCAAGGTGAGTGCTGATGCGCTCCCGTACCGCGAACGTGGATTCCCGTCTCACCCTCTGGCGTCGCGTGCGCGAGTTCGCCGTGCCGCCCTCCATGATCGAGTCTGCGACCGCTCGTCGCCGTGCCGGTGACTGGGCCGGAGCGTGTGCGGCCGCGGGCGTCGACGTCGACCTCGACCTGCGTTCCCTGGCCCGTACCCACGGCCGGGAACTCGCGGCGCGGGTCCGGGCCGACCTCCGGCAGCTGGCACCCGACCTGTTGCGCTGGCACCTGCCGAGGATCGCCCCGGACGGGCTGCTTCGCCCCGGCCTGACCGTCGCGCTGGCCCGGTACGAGGTGGCCGGCGGCGCCGTGCACCTGGTGGCCCGCACCCCGCCGGCCTGGGCGGATGCGGGTCAACGCTTCGGCCTCGCGCTGTGGGCCGGCTCGGGGGAGCGCCGCCATCCGCACCCCCACCCCGACCGTCGATTCCGGTTCGACCTGCACCGCCACCTGTGGGACGCGGGCCGGGCTGCTGAGCTGAGGATCCGGTCGGGGGCGGACCGGCCGCCCGCCGATGCCGGCCCCGATACCGACCCCGAGGGCGCAGTGCCGCGCGGTCGGGGCTGCGCGGTGGACCGGTGGGCGGCCGAGGCGGCGATCCTGCTCCGCGCCGAGGGGCGGGCCGACGGTGCCGTCACCGCCCGACTCGGGGGCCGCCGCCGGCTGGTCCTGCACGTGGCGGCGGGCGATGCGGGTCTGCGGATCGAATCGGCAGCCGGCCGGGGCGGTGCCGGCGGGCTGCCGGTGCTGCCCGACGCGGCGACCTGGGTGTCACCCGACCTGGAACTGCTCCGCACCGGACTGATCGACGCCGACCGGCTGCACCCGCTGGTGGCGTCGGCGCTGGTGACCGGGGACCGGGCGGCCGGGGCGGCATCGGTGCCGGACCCGCGAGGGCAGCCGCGCCTGGTGCCGTGCCGGGGCGCCCGGCACCGGATCGGCCTGGTCGACGGCGTGCTGGCCGCGCTGGACCATGACCCGGCCGAGATCCGCCGCGAGGAGCTGCTGGTCGCGTTGGGGGGCGCCCCGCTGCCCTGCCTGCGGGCGATCGACGAGGCGCACCGCAGGCCGGAGTGCCTCGACGACGTCCGGGCCCGCCTGGACCACGGCGACACCGCCGGGGCGCTGGCCACCGTCGAGGCGCTGCTCGGCCCGGACGCGCTGCTGCGGGCCGGGGCGCTGCGCGAGGAGCTGGAGACGGCCGCGCAGCGGCGGGTCACGTACGGACTGTTCCGGGCGGGACTGGCCGGGCGCGGTCCCGGCCCCGCCGCCTCGGACCCGCGCCGTACCCGTGACCGTCGCTCGCGCCCGCGCCACGTCCTCCCGCGCTGAACAGCGCCCTCTTCCGCTTCCCGCCGAACCCACAAAAGGTGATCACGCATGCCACTCGGTATCTCCGTCGCACCCGTCCACGCCCCGGCGCTCGACGTCGCCGCCGAACTGCTCGCCCTGCTCGGCGACACCACCACCGAACCTCGCCCCGACCCGCAGTTGGAGGCCCTGACCCTGGCCGTCGCCGCCGACCTGCCCGTACTGCTGTGGGGTGAACCGGGCATCGGCAAGACGGCCGCCCTGACCCAGCTCGCCGAGGCGCTGGACCTGCCGCTGACCACGGTGATCGCCAGCGTCCACGAGCCGTCCGACTTCTCCGGGTTGCCGGTCGTCGGGGACGACCCCGCCGTCCAGGGCGTCCCGATGGCCCCGCCGGACTGGGCGGTCCGCCTGGTCCGGGCCGGCCGGGGACTGCTCTTCCTCGACGAGCTGTCCACCGCACCACCGGCGGTGCAGGCCGCCCTGCTCCGGCTGGTGCTCGAACGGCGGATCGGCGCCCTGCGACTGCCGCCCGGAGTCCGGATCGTGGCCGCCGCCAACCCGCGCTCCTCGGCCGCGGACGGCTGGGAGCTGAGCCCGCCCCTGGCCAACCGCTTCGTCCATCTCCAGTGGACCCACGACCACGAGGTCGTCGTACGCGGCCTGGGTGGAACCTGGCCCCGGGCCGCCCTGCCCCGGCTGGACCCAGAGCGGCTGCCGGCGGCCGTCGGCCTCGCCCGCCGCGCGGTGTGCGGGCTGCTGTCCGCCCGCCCGGCGCTGGTACACCGGCTGCCCAGCACCGAGAGCCGCCGGGGCGGAGCCTGGCCGTCGCCCCGCAGCTGGGAGATGACCCTGCGCCTGATCGCCTTCGCGACCGCGGCCGACACCTCACGGGACGTGCTGTCGATGCTGGTACGCGGCACGGTGGGGGACGGCCCGGGCCTGGAGCTGCTGGCCGGCATGGACCGCATGGACCTGCCGGACCCGGAGGTGCTGCTGGCCGACCCGGCGAGCGTGGTGCTGCCCGAGCGGGGTGACCTGCGCCAGGCCGTGCTGGACGGCGTCGTGGAGGCGGTCCGCCGGCATCCGGAGCGCTCCCGCTGGGACGCCGCGTGGGCAGTGCTGGTGCGGGCCCTGGACACCGGCGCTCCGGACCTGGTCGTCGTCCCCGCGTCCACCCTCGCCGCCCTGCGCGAGGAGGACTGGGACCTTCCGGCGTCGATCGAGCGGCTCGCGGGCGCGGTGTCGCTGTCCCGGCGCGCCGACGAGGCGGCGGCGCGGGTGGCCGCCGCCGCGGGGACCGGCCGGTGAGCGCCGGCCGCGCCGGGGCGCTGGACCTCGACAAGCTCTTCGCCGCCCGGCTGCACGCCGCCCGGGTCCGGCCCTACCTGGCCACGGCGTTGTTCGCTCTGCACGTGGTGGAGTCCAGGTGGGTGCCGACGATGGCCGTGGACCGGCACTGGCGCTGCTACGCCGCACCGGCCTTCGTGGACCGCACCCCGGTGGAAGAGCTCGCCGGGGTGTGGGTCCACGAGGTATCGCACCTGCTGCGCGACCACCACGGGCGTAGCGACCGGGTGGCGCGCGAGCGCGGCCTGACCGGGCCGGGCGAACGGCTGCGGATGAACATCGCCGCGGACTTAGAGATCAACGACGACGTGTTCGGTGACGGTCTGGCCCGGCCCGAGGGCGCCGTCGAGCCGGGACACCTGGGGCTGCCCGAGGGCGAGCTGATGGAGGAGTACCTGCGCCAGTTCCGGCTCGGACCTCGTACCCAGGCGTTGGCCTGGTTGGACTGCGGCAGTGGGGCGGACGGGCTGGAGCGGGTGTGGGACCTGGGGCCGGACGGCGCGCACGGGCTCACCGCGCAGGAACGGGACGCGGTGCGGTTCCGGGTGGCCGAGGGCATCACCGCCCGGCCGGGAAGCACGCCGGCGGGTTGGCGACGCTGGGCACAGGCGGCATTCCACCCACCGCAGCCGTGGCGGGAACTGCTGGGCGCGGCGGTGCGCTCGGCGGCCTCCGCACCCGGAGTCGGGGAGGACTACACCTACGGGCGTCCGTCGCGGCGCTCCGCCGGGGTGCCCGGAGCTGTCCTGCCGAGCCTGCGCCGTACGCCTCCTCGGGTCTGCGTGGTGATCGACACGTCCGGATCGGTGAGCGACGCCGAGCTGGGCAGCGCGCTGTTGGAGGTGGCAGCGATCTCGCGGGCCGTGGGTGGGCGGCGCGACCTCGTCAGCGTGCTGCCGTGCGACGCGGCGGCCCGGGTCGTGCATCCGCTGTGCCGGGCCGAGGACATCCCGCTGCTCGGCGGCGGCGGGACCGACCTGCGGACGGGGTTCACCCGGGCGCTGCGGGCCCGGCCCCGACCGGACGTCGTCGTGGTGCTGACCGACGGGCAGACGCCCTGGCCCGCCTCGCGGCCGCCGTGCCGGACGGTGGTGGGGCTCTTCTCCCGGGTCGGGTCGTGGGACGAGGACGACCCCGACTACGTGCCGACCACGCCGCCCGGGTGGGCGCGGGTGGTGAGCATCGGTTCCGCTCCCGCCGCTCGCTGAGCCGGCCACGGTCCGCGGACGGCCGGACGTTCAGCCGGCGGGCGCGGTGCTCTCCCGGGGCACCACGGTGTGCGGCGCGACCACCAAGGCGGGCGCGGCGTCGCGCCGGGCGATCCGGGCGACGATCCGGGCCACCGCCTCGCGGGCGATGAAGGCGGTGTCGGCGGAGACCGTGCTCAGGGTGGGCCGGGCGTAGCGGCCCTCCTCGCTGTCGCCGATCCCGATGACCGCGACGTCCTGGGGCACGCGCAGCCCGGCGTCGACGGTGGCGCGCAGGGCGCCGATCGCCAACCGGTCCGAGTAGCAGAGCAGGGCGTCCGGCCGTTGCTCGTGCGCCAGCAGGGTGCGGGCGGCGTGGTAGCCCTCCGCGCGCCGGTGAGGCAGCGCGGGCTGCAGGTAGCCGGACGGCGGTGCCAGCCCCGCCCGGCGCAGGGCGCGCCGGTAGCCGAGGGTGTACCGCTGGGCAGCGGCGGGGGAGTGCCGTGGGCGGACGCCGATAGCCGCGATGCGCCGCCGCCCGGTGTGCAGCAGGTGCGCGGACGCGTCCTCCGCGGCCCGGGCGTGGTCGATGGCGACGCGGTCGCAGCGGCCGCCGGGAGCGTCGCCGAGCACGACCAGCGGCGGTCCCGTCGACGGTCCCTCGATCAGCCCCGGTGGGGCGACGTCGGCGGCGAGCAGGACGCCGTCCACCGGCACCGGGCGGGCTTCGCCCGCCGCGACGCGGCGGCTGTGCTCGATGACGACGCGGTAGCCCCGCCGCTCGGCGCCGGCCACGACCTCCCGGACCAGTTCGTCGAGGCGCGGGACGTCGAACCCGGGTACGACGAGCGCGAGCAGGCCGGTGCGACCGGCGCGCAGGTTCCGCGCGGCCAGGTTCGGGCGGTAGCCCAGTTCGTCGACGGCCGCCTGGACGCGGCGGCGCAGCTCGTCGCTGACGTACGGGTAGCCGTTGACGACGTTCGAGACCGACTTCACCGACACCCCGGCGAACTCCGCGACGTCCCTGAGCGTGGCGACCACAACGCCTCCTACACCGGCCAAGGGGTTTCGGTGGTGTACTTCGCACCCTCGCAGAGCCAGTCACACCTGTCAAGGAAGTACGCTGGTGTGAACCTCAGGAGGTCTCCGTGAGCGACGACGCAGCCGTGCCTCCCGCCGTCCGGCTGGTGCGGGACTTCGTCAACACCTTCGAGCCGCAGATCGACGAGGAGTCGCTGAGCACGCCCGACCGGCTCCGCGACTGGCTCGTCGAGCGGCGGCTCGTGCCGGCGGACGCGCGGCTGACGGCGACGGACCTGCGCGTGGCGACGACGGTCCGGGAAGGTCTGCGCGAGGTGCTCCAGGGCCACGCCGGCCACTGCGTCGACCCGGACGCCCGGGACCGCCTGAACGAGGTCCTGGCGCAGTTTCCCGTCCGGTTGGCCTTCACCGACGACGGCCACCGGCTCGCCGCCACCCGCGACGACCCCCTCGGCCAGGCGCTGGCCGGGCTGCTCGACGCCCTGCGGAGCAGCGCGGAGGAGCAGACCTGGACCCGGCTCAAGGTGTGCGCCCGGGACACCTGTCGCTGGGCGTTCTACGACGCCTCCCGCAACCAGGCCCGCCGGTGGTGCTCCATGGCGGGCTGCGGCAACCACATCAAGATGAAGCGCGCCTACGCGGCCCGCAGGAATCGGGCCGCCGGGGGTGCGCCGGCGTCCGCCCGGGAGCGATAGGCGGCGCACCCGGGCGGCGCTCTGGCCTGCTCAGGCGAGGGCGGCCACGGCGGCGTCGGCTCCGTTGCGCCAGAGCACCCCGGCCTCGCGGAAGCCGGCGGCGCGCAGCGCGTCCAGGTGCCACTGCGCCGGCGGGGTCCACTCGGGACTGTGTCCGGTGGGGTAGACCTGCCTCCGCTTCTCGACCAGGGGGCCGAGGGCCGGGTCGGCGGCGGCCTGCTCCCACCAGCCGGCCCAGGACGCGGCGGCGCCGGCCGCGTGCCGGGCCGTGCGTCGCTGCCGGGCCCGCGCGGTCAGTTGCGCGGTGAGGGTCGGCAGGGTGTCGCCGGGCATGTGGTCGGCGTTGACGAACACACCGCCGGGCCGCAGGCAGCCGTGGATCTCGCGGTACAGCTCGGCCAGGCGGGGGCCGTCGAGCCAGTGCAGGGCGGTTGCGGTGAGCACCGCGTCGTACTCGCGGTGGGGGAGCGCGGCGGTCCACTCCGGGCGGTTGAGGTCGGTGGCGACGAGCGTGGCCCGGCCGGACAGGGACGCCTCGGCGAGGGTGAGCAGGACCGGGTCCAGGTCGACCAGGGTGACCTGCGCGTCGGGGCGCCGGGCCAGGGCGCGCAGGCTGATCGAGCCGGTGCCGCCGGCCAGGTCCAGCAGCCGTAGCGGCCCGTCACCGGTCACGGCGTCGGCGGCGTCGAGCAGCGCGGCGAAGCGGTGTTCCCGGTCCGGCAGGTACGCCTCCTGCTGCCGGTCCCAGCTTTCCTGCCACGCCCCGGCATCGACAAGGTAAGGAGTCATGACCGAGACGATAGTTACCGGCCGGACCCGCGTCGAGGGTTCTTCGCCCCTTGTTGCAAAATATTGGCGACAAGGGGCCGGCGGGTTGACGGGGACGCATCCGGATGTCGGGTCTTCGGGCCTGCTGCCCGCGACGAGGGATCGTTAGGCTGCTCGCATGGCAGACGAGGGCATGCGGATCACGCATGCCGAGACGGCGTCCCGGCCGGACGACCTCATCGTGTCGGCGGTGCGGCAGGTGCTGGCGGCGATCCCGGCCGGGTGCACCTGGCTGCTGCCCGTCACACAGGACGGTGACGTGGTGGACTTCCGCGTCGCCGCCACCAGCGACCAGGGCCGCGACGTCTACGGCCGGGGGACCGGCCGGGTCGGCGGACTGCTCAGCGTGCTCTATCCCAGCATGGTCGGTGGTCCGCTGTGGCAGGCGTACCACCAGGTGCTGGCCGGCGGTGCGCCGGTCCGGTTGCCGGACTTCCGCTACGAGGGCAAGCAGGCCGGCGTGGTGGCCGACGCGCTGTTCGACATCAGCGTGCACCGGGTGCTGGGCGGCCTGCTGGTGTGGTGGCAGCGGCTGGACGAGCACCAGCGGCGGCTGGAGCGCACCGAGCTGCTGGGCAGCCTCGGCTGGGCGGAGTACGACCTGATCACCGGCCGCAGCGAGTGGTCCCCCGGCATGTACCGCATCTTCGACCGCGACCCGGCGCTCGGGCCGCTGTCCCGGGCCGAGCAGTCCGCGGCCGTCGTCGCCGACGACCACGGGTTGCGCGAGGCCGCCTGGCAGACCCTGGACAGCGGGGCGACCTCGGACGTCACCGTGCGGTTCCGGACCGGCGCGTCGGTGAAGTACCTGCGCATCCTCTCCGAGGTCGCCCGGGACTCCGACGGCGCCCCGGTGAAGGTCTACGCCGTGGTGCAGGACGTGACCGCGCGGGTGGACTCCCGTACCGCGATCGAGCGGCTCAGCGACCAGCTGCGCACCCGGGAGATGACCGCGCTGGCGGAGCACCGCCTCGCCGGGCAGTTGCAGAACCTGATCCAGCCGGTGCCCCGCGAGCCGTTCCCGCTGACCGGCCTGGAGGTGCTGGTCGGGTACCTGCCGGCGGAGAGCGCGGTGCAGGTCGGCGGCGACTGGTACCACGCGCAGACGATGCCGGACGGCCTGGTCGTCCTCGCGGTCGGTGACGTCGCCGGGCACGGCCTGGAGGCGGCCAGCGGCATGGCGCACCTGCGGTTCGCGCTGGTCGCGTGGTTGTCGATCGGCATCCGGGACCCGGGAGAGCTGCTCGGGCACATGAACCGGCTCTGCGCGCAGCTCGCGATCACCGCGACCGCGGTGATCGCCGTCTACCAGCCGGCGACCCGCTCGCTGTGCTGGGCCCGAGCGGGCCACATGGCCCCGCTGCTGGCGCGGGCGGGAACGACCGCCGAACTCGACCGGCCCGCGGGAATGCTGCTCGGTGCCGACACCGAGGCGGCCTATCCCGTCGTCGTCGCGCGGCTGCGCGGCGACGACCTGCTGCTGTTCTACACCGACGGGCTGGTGGAACGGCGGGTCGGGGAGACGGTCGACCTGCTCGGCCCGGTGATGCGGGCGCTGTCGGACCTCTCCCGCGAGCCCGGGGAGCGGACCCTGCCGCGGCTGCGCGAGGCGCTGCACCAGCCCAGCCCGGAGGACGACACCTGCACGCTGGCCGTGCGCGTACTGCCCTGACAGTGCCTGCCACCGGAGACGGCGAGGCGGGGGTGGGCCCCGATGGTCAGCCGGCCGGGCGCAGCCAGGCCACCGCGCGGCGTACGGTCTCCTCCGGTACCTCGTGCCCGCCGTCGAACTCGTCGTAGGTGACGTCGTACCCGAGCGTCTGCAGGCGCGGCACCAACGTCCGGCTGCACCGGTCGACGGGCAGCACCCGGTCGGCGGTGCCGTGGGAGACGAACACCCGGGGCGTGCCGTGGGTGAGCAGCGGGGCGGCGAAGCCGGGGGAGAAGGCCAGCACGGCGTCGAAGACGTCACCGTTGATCAGGCCGATCGACAGCGCGTAGGACGCGCCGTCGGAGAACCCGCCGATCAGCAGGCCGGCGATCGGGTGTCCGGCGACGATCTCCTGCAGCACCCGGTCGATGCGCCGCACGTCGGGGCCGAAGCCGACCCCGATCATGTCCCAGGTCGCCGCGACCGACTGCGGCGCGACGAGCAGCAGGCGCTCCTCGTCGGCGACCGGCAGCATCAGCTCCAGGGCCTGCCGGGGTGACCCGCCGGCGCCGTGCAGCAGCAGGACCAGCCGGTACGGCCCGCCGTCCGCCGGCTCCGGCACCCAGGCCTGGGCGACCAGGTCCCCGGCCGGCCCCTCGAACGACAGCAGCCCGGTGCGGGCCCCGGCAGCGATCGGCGGACCGGGCCGCACGCTCAGCCGGCCGTGCCGGGAGTTCTCCTCCGGCTGCTCGTGCGGTGCTGCGGTCTCCGGGGTGATCGGCATGGGTGCCTCCGCGCGTCGGACGTACTTTCCCGGCGGGCTACCCGGTCCGGCGGTCGGCAGTCCCGGCGCGGCCGGAAAACCCCGGTCCGCGCTGCGTAAGGGTGCCTGAAGCGAATCGTAAGCGGGATCCGGCAATGTTCCGGGTGTCACCGAGAGAGCACACCGACCCGCAGGAGATCCCCGATGCGCAAGCTCATCAACTCGACCTACATCACCCTCGACGGCGTCATCGAGAACCCCGTGTGGACCATGCCGTACTTCGACGACGAGGCCGCCGCCTTCGCCGGCGGGCAGACGAACGAGGCCGACGCCCTGCTGATGGGCCGCATCACCTACGACGGCATGTCCGCCGCCTGGCCGAACCAGGACGAGAGCGACCCGAGCACCGGCGCGGCCTACTTCAACCACGTCAAGAAGTACGTCGCCTCGACCACTCTGACCGACCCCACCTGGAACAACAGCGAGGTGCTGCGGGGCGACCTGGTCGAGGAGGTGACCCGGCTCAAGGCCCAGGAGGGCAAGACCATCCTCCAGTACGGCTTCGGCTCGGTCACCACTCAGCTGATCGCGGCGGGCCTGCTCGACGAGGTCCGGTTCTGGATCCACCCGGTCCTGCAGGGCGGCGACAGCGTCACGGCGCCGCTGAAGGACTTCACCGCGTCGTTCGAGCTGATCGACACCAAGGTCCAGCGCAGCGGCGTGATCATCGCCTCGTACCGACCGAAGGCGGCCCGCTGACGGTCGGCCGGACCTGGGCCCGGGCCTCGCCCGGGTCCAGCTCCCGGCCCTCGGTGACCAGCGCGTCGAAGCGCTCCCGTCCGAGGGCGCCGACCAGCCGGCCGGTCACCCGGTCGATCTCGTCGCGCTCCGCCGGCGCGGCCGGGGCGGCGGCGGCCTCCCGGGCGGCGGCCGCGGCGCCCACCAGCCGGGCTGCGACCTCGGGCGGACCCACCGCCGAGGCCATCCCCTCCAGCGCGCTGACCGCGTCCCGCGGCGACCCCATCGCCTGCGCGGCGTCGAACGCCTCGACGTGCAGGGCCAGCCCGGCGGCCCGGTCGCCGCCCTGCTCGGCCGCGTAACCCAGCTCCACCAGGACCATCGGCAGGTACAGCGCCGGCCGGGTCTCCCGGCGACCCTGCTCCGCGATACGCGTCAGGTGCGTGACGGCCACGTCGAGCTTGCCCTCGCGACGGGCGGCCAGGCCGAGACTCAGCTCGGCGAAGATCGTCGCGTTCGGCGCGTCCTGCTCGACGGCCAGCCCGTACGCGCGTTCGGCCAGCTCCCGGCCCCGCGCGTAGTCGCCGGTCTGCACCGCGAGCCAGGCGAGCCAGGACAGCTTGTTGCTCACCTCCGGCCACAGCGACAGCTCCTCGGCCCAGCGCAGCCCCTCCCGGTGCAGGGCGGCGGCGCGCTCGATCTCGCCCTGCATCTCGGCCAGGCCGCCCACCCAGTCGCTCGCCTGCAGCCGCCCCCAGCGGTCGCCGATCCCGGCGAACAACGCGGCGCTACGCGTCCCGGCGCGCTCCAGCGTGGCCAGGTCGCCGGTGGCGTGCGCCAGCTTGGCCCGCGAGCTGAGCACCGCGGCCTCGGTCCATGGGTCGTCGACGGCGGTGGGCAGCAGCTCGTCCGCCAGCGCCAGGTCGCTGCGGTCGATCACCGCGTTCGCGACGAACCACGCGGCCCGGCCGTCGCCGGTGCCGGCCACGGCGGCGCGCAGGTCGCCCGGCACGACCGGGTCACCCTGCAGCAGCGCGAAACCGGCCCGCCACGGCACGGCGCGCGCCTCCTCGGCCGGATCGCCGGGCACGGCCAGCGCCCGCCGCGCCTCGGTGAGCCGGCCGCGCAGGAACCAGTACCAGCTCAGCGCGGTGGCCAGGCGCAGCCCGCCGCCGTGCGCCAGCGCCGCGCGCAGGTTCGCCGCCTCCGTGTCGAGCCGGGCCAGCCACTGGCGCTGGTCGGGGCCGCGCAGCTTCGCCTCGGCGCGTTCGGCCAGGTCGGTGTAGTAGGCCGCGTGCCGGGCGCGGACGTCGTCGGCGTCGGGCAGGCGTTCCAGGCAGAACGCGGCGACCGACTCGAGCAGCCGGTAGCGGGGGCCCGCGCCGGAGTCGTCCACCACCACCAGCGAACGGTCCACCAGCCGGGCCAGCGCGTCGAGATCGGTCCGGCACACCTGCTCGGCCGCCTCCGGGGTGCAGCCGTCGCTGAACACCGCCAGCCGGGCCAGCACCCGGCGGTCGGCCTCGTCCAGCAGGTCCCAGCTCCAGCCGATCACCGAGGTCAGCGTGCGCTGCCGCGGCGGCGTGTCCCGCTGCGCGGTGGTGAGCAGCCGGAACCGGTCGTCCAGCCGGTCCACCACGCCCTGCACGCCGAGCGCCCGCACCCGGGTCGCGGCCAGTTCGAGGGCCAGCGGCAGGCCGTCCAACCGGCGGCAGAGCTGGGCCACCGCGGGCCCGGTGCGCTCGTCGAGGCGGAAGCCGCGCTGGTGCGCGCCGGCCCGGGCGGCGAAGAGCCGGGCCGCGGCCGAGCGCCGGACCGCGTCGAGGTCACGGTCGTGTCCGGGTACGGCCAGCGGCGGCACCTCCCAGAGCACCTCACCGGTGAGGCCGAGCGGTTCCCGGCTGGTGGCCAGCACGGTGACCCCGGGGGCGTCGCGCAGCAACCGGGCGACCACCGCGGTGACCGGCTCGATCACGTGCTCGCAGTTGTCCAGCACGAGCAGCAGCTGCCGGTGCCGGAGCCCGGCGGACAACCGGTCGACGGCGGAGACGCTGGCGCCGGCGGCCTCCCGCAGGTCCAGCGCGCCGAGCACCTGGTCGGCGACGCCCGGGTCGCCGGCCGGCAGCGGGGCCAGCTCCACGAGGTGGACGCCGTCGGGGAGGGACTGCTCGCGGGCGGCCTCGGTGGCCAGCCGCGTCTTGCCGACCCCGCCGGGCCCGATCAGCGTGACCAGCCGCTGCCGCGGGAGCAGGGCGCGCAGCTCGGTCAGCGCCTCGGCCCGCCCGACCAGCTCGTCGAGCCGGGCCGGCAGGCTGTTCCGGATGATCGCCGCCTTCGGCGGGGCGCTGAGGCCGGCGTCCTGCTCGAGGATCCGGCGGTGCAGGGCGACCAGCTCCGGCCCCGGGTCGAGCCCCAGCTCGTCAGCGAGGCGGTCGCGCAGGTCGGCGTAGCTGTCCAGGGCCTCGGACTGGCGACCGGCGGCGTACAGCGCGCGCATCTGCAACGCGCGCAGGCCCTCCCGCAACGGATGCCGGGCGACCAGCTCGGCGAGGTCGGCGGCGACCAGGTCGTGCTCGCCGCGGGCCAGTCGGGCGTCGGCGAGCCGTTCGTGCACCACCAGGCGCTGCTCGGCCAGGCGGGTCGCCTCCGCCCGGGCGAACTCGGCGTCGGCCACGTCGGCGTACGGGTCGCCGCGCCAGAGCGCGAGGGCGGCGGTCAGCCGGTCGACGTCGGTCGAGGTGGCCAGCTCGGCGAACCGGTCGGCGTCCACCGCGCCGGTACGCAGCAGGTAACCGGGCGGCCGCGACTCGACCAGGTTGCGGGCGCCCGGCTCGGCGTCGTTGAGCGCCTTGCGCAGCTGCGACACCCGCACCTGCAGGGCGCCGGCCGGATTGGCCGGGGCGTCGTCGCCCCACAGGTCGTCGACGAGCCGGTCCGCCGAGACCACCTGGTTGCGGTGGGCCAGCAGATCCGCCAGCAGCACCCGCACCTTCGCGCCGGGCACGACGACCGGCTCGCCGGTGTCGGTGGTGACGGCGAGCGGCCCGAGCACCCCGAACTGCACGGCCGCCATCCTAGCGACGCGAACCCGACCTGAAGTGGACCGTAAGCGCCCCGGCCCATCCTCGGCACATGGACATCCACCACGAAGAACACGGCATCGCCGAGGGCCGGCCGCTCGTGCTGATCCACGGCGCGCTCTCCGGCATCGGCACCTCGTTCGGCAGGATCCTGCCGCTGCTGGCGAAGACCCGGCGGGTGATCGCCGTCGAGTTGCAGGCACACGGCCGTACCCCGGACATCGACCGTCCGCTGACCGTGGAGCACTTCGCCGCCGACGTGGTCGAGCTGCTCGACCGTCTCGGCGTCGGCCGGGCGGACCTGTTCGGCTGGAGCATGGGCGCGGCGGTCGCGCTGCGCCTCGGCACCGACCACGCCGAGCGGGTCGGGCGGCTGGTGCTCGCCTCGGTGAGCTTCGACGACACCGGCCTGCACCCCGGGCTGCTGGACGGCATCCAGGACCTGCAACCGGAACACCTGCACGGCTCGGAGTTCCACGAGGAGTACCTGCGGACCGCGCCGGACCCGACCGGCTGGCCCGCTCTGGTCACCAAGATGAAGGTGTTGGACGCGAACCTGCCGCGGTGGACGCCCGAGCAGATCCGGGCACTGGCCGCACCCACCATGATCGTGCTGGCCGACGCGGACATCGTCCGGCCCGAGCACGCCGTACGGATGTTCCGGCTGCTCGGCGGCGGGGTGCCCGGCGACCTGACCGGCCTGCCGGCCTGCCGGCTGGCCATCCTGCCCGGCACCACGCACACCACCGTCCCGCACCGCGCCGACTGGCTGGCCCCGATGGTCGACGAGTTCCTGGACGAGGGCTGACGGCCCGGGAAACGATGGTTGTCCTCCCGCAACGGTCGCGGAAGTTTCCAGCGTGAGTAACCTGCGGGCGTGGACGACGACGCGGGCACGACCGAACCGGGGCTGGTGACCCCCGGGCCGGCCGCCGGGTCTGCCCTCCTGTCGGAGGACTTCACCGCCGACACGGTCACCGCCCTGCGGCACCGCTTGCACGCGGCGGTCAGTGCTGCGGGGCTCCGCGGCGACGAGGGCTACGACTTCGTCCTCGCGGTGCACGAACTGGCCACCAACGCGGTGCGCCACGGCGGCGGCCGCGGCCACCTCGACCTCCACCGCCAGGACGACGTGCTGATCTGCGAGGTCAGCGACCACGGCGCGGCCGGCGCGACGCTGCCGGTGCGGCCGCCCGCCGTGGACGTCGCCGGCGGACGCGGGCTGTGGCTGGCCCACCAGCTGACCGAGGGCCTGCTGCTCGTCCGGAAAGCCGACGGCGTCACCGCCACCGTGACCGCCTGCCTGGACCGGGCCGACAGATAGCCCGCCGCCGGCGGCGCGACGCCCGAGCCCGGCCGGGCGGCTGACCCGGACTGACGGGACACCCGCGGCAGGCGTCGGCCGGCGCGGTCAGGGCTGGCGCGGCGTGGTGTCGGTGCGGCGTTCCCACTGCTCGCCGCGCCGGCGGCGGTCCTCGCGCACCGCGCTGCGGATGGATCGCAGGGTGGCGTCCGGCGCGAAGATCAGGGCGTACCAGCGGTCGAGCATGGCATGCAGGTCGGCGAGCGTCGCGGTCGCGCGCTGCGTCTGCTCCCGGGCCGCCCGCAACTGTTCCCGGGCCGCCTGTGCCTCCGTCTCCAGTTCCGAAACCCGCAGCCGCATCGGCTCGACGAGGGTCAGTGCCGCGTCGGTGAGCACGTCGGCCGCGTCCGCCTTGAACTTGCCGCGCTGGGCCACGACGGCCGCGATGGCCGCCAGGCCGCTGGCGCCGCCGAGCACACCCAGCACCGACAGGACGATCTGTACCCAGTCGGGGGCGGCGGAGGTGTCGGTCGGAGGGGTCATCGCCGGCCGCCGGTCAGTATCTCGGCCTTGTCCCGGTCGGTGGTGCGGATCAGCCGGCGGAGGTCGAGCAGGATCTCCACGGCCCGCCAGCACGCGCCGATGGCGACGGCGGCGATGAACGAGGTGGCCGCCACCGCCATCCGGCCGGACATCACCGCCAGGGCGACGGCGTACATTCCGGACAGGGTGCCCAGCAGGAGCATCGACGCCAGCTCGATGCCGAGGCCGGTGGAGATCCGTCCCGGCCAGAGCAGGCCGAGCAGGCCGCTGACGCCGACGGCGATGAGCCCCAGTTCCCAGCCGATCCGGACCGGTGCCGGCATGGCCATCTCCACCGAGGGCGGGCTCACCTTCAGGGTGATGAGCAGGAACCCGCACACGGGCACGGTGATCAGGATGGCGTTCTCGAACGGTCGCCGGTTACGCCAGATCCGCATGCTGCGCACGGCAACTCCTTGAGGTCGATGCGGTACCCCGTCGGAGACGCTGCGGTTGCCGGAGGCGTACGACCACACTGCCCGTACGGGCGGCACCCGCCGCTGTGACGGGGGTGTGACGACGAGCGTCATCGGTGGTCGACACCTCTAGTCATACCACCCGAAGCGGGTCGCCCCAACTGATGGGATCCGACATAGCTGCTGGTCAGGGGCGGTGTGGGCGCATCGGGTCGACGCCGGAGGGGGTCCCCGGGCCTCGGCCCGGGAACCCCCTTCGCGCGCAGATCAGTCAGCTCGTGACGTCACGCCTCCATCGACGTCCGGGAGCGACGGGCGATCAGTCGTGCCCCGACGCCGGCGACGACCATCGCGGTGCCGGTGCCGAGGAGCCACCACAGGCCGGAGGCGTTGCCGCCGGTGACGGGCAGGATCGGACGCGGGCTGACCGTCGGCGGCTGGGTCGGACCAACCGTCGGGGCCGCCGTGGGCTGAGTCGGCGAGGGCGTCGGCTGGGTCGGGCTCGCGGTCGGGGACGGGCCGAGCGGACGCTCGCAGCGCGCCTCGGCGAGGATGACGGTGCCGACCGGGATGTCCAGCAGCGTCCCGCCGACGGTGGTGCCGGTCAGGCGCAGGGTGGCCACTACGGCGATGGCGACCGCGCCGTCCGGGGTGACGGTCTCCACGTTGGTCAGCGTGGCGGTCAGTCTGGCACCGGTCAGCCCGGCGACGGTGACCGGGATGCTCGCGGTGACGCCGGGAGTGTTGGGCAGCAGCTCCACCGGCTCACCGAACAGTTCCAGCCCGGTGAACGTCGTGTCGGCGGTCTGGGCGCCGACCTGAGGGCAGTTGACCGCGGCGGTGATGACGTCCGCGTCGATGACCGGGGTGCCGAGGACGGCCAGGGCCAGGTCGGCGATCTCCGCACTGGCGGACGAGGCGGTGGGACCGCGGGTGGCGGTGACCTCGACCACGGTGCCGGAGGCGGTGACGCCGAGGGCGCCCGGAATGGTGATCGCCAGTGCGGTGTCGGTGTCCGTGCCGCCACCGGCGGGCGCGACGGCGGTGCCGATGACCACGTCGGCGTTGATCACGGGAACCCCTGCCACGGCGGCGGAGAGGTCCACGACCACTCCGCGGGCACTGGCGTCGCCGGGCTGCGCGAGCGCCGGGGCGCCGAAGGACGCTGCCACACCGCCCGTGGCGGCGATCGCCAGCGCCGCGGTGGTGGAAAGTCGCCGGATTAGTTTCACGTTCTCGCCTCTGCTCGGATGTCCCCTCTCGACTGTCGAGAAGGCGGGTTCGACGCTATACAGAAAAATCCCTTGTTTCGGGCAAATGGGACAAAGACCGCAAACAAATTGATATTCGGATTACCACCCCGGTTGCCGGGAATGAGGCCGGAGCGGGCGTCGATGTGACGGCGCCGGCGCGGACCGGGTGTTCGGAATGGACGAGGCCACTCGGCGGGCGCACGTACCCCGGGCCCGCCCCTCCCGGCCCCCGGGCCACTGGGCGTTTGCCGGCAACGGCCGCGGGTAGCCACGCTGCCTCCGCCACGGGAAGGACATCGCATGGGCGAGCTGAAGTTCGTCGACAAGGTCGCCGCACGGGCGGGCGTACCGCCGGAGACGGCGCGGTCCCTGACCGAGGCCACCCTGAGTACCCTCACGCAGCGGATCAGCGGTGGCGAGGCGGCAGCCCTGTCCGGCCATCTCGCCGCCGAGCTGAGCCCGCTGCTGATCAAGGGCGCGGAGGACCCGGAGGCTTTCGGCTACGACGAGTTCGTGCGCCGGGTGGCGGACGGCGCGGGGGTGGACCGCGGCGTCGCCGAGCGGGGCGTGCGGGCCGTCCTGCAGACCCTGCACCGGGTGGTCGGGCACCGGGAGTTCGAGGACGCCATGGCGCAACTGCCGGCGGACCTGCGGGCACTGGCCGAGCCTCTGCCCCGCGCACCCTGACGCCACGCGGGCACCGGGTCGCATCCGGACCTGCCGGCGGTGAGCCGCCGGGGTGACCGCGGGTGGCGGACCAACGCGCGGGCGGGCCTGCGCCGGCCCGTCGCGCGCGGTCCGCCCGTCGGCGGGTCAGCCGGCGGCCACCGCGGCCAGGTAGCGCTCCGCGCGATCCGGCGCCATGAACCAGTCCTGCAGGTCGTTCGGGTCGCAGAAGCCGTTGGCGAACCGGCGGGCGACGGTGGGACTGGACGCGGCGGTGCCGAGGATCTGCTGCACGTGCGGGGGCAACGGCTGGAGCATGGCGTTGGTCCAGTGGGTGACCGCCTGCCCGGTGTCGACCCAGAACCGCTCGAACGTCCGCTCCATCCACTCCCGGTCGAAGGGCTGGTCCGCACGCTCCAGGATCGACCGCAGGTACGCGTCGGCGCACTTCGCGGCGGTGTTGCTGCCCTGGCCGGTGATCGGGTCGTTGGCGATCACCACGTCGGCCATGCCGAAGACGGCGCCCCCCGAGGGGAGTTCGCCCACCGGGCGGCGGACCGTGGGGGTGTACCGGCCGGAGAGGGTGGCCCGCCCGTCGGTCAGCTCCACCCCGGCACACCGCTCGTGGATCCACGGCGTGTACCGCCGGGTCAGCTCCAGGGTCAGCTTGAGGTGCTCGGCCGGGTCCCGCCGCTCCTGCCACAGGTCCAGCGGCCCGTCCGGCACCGCCTCCCAGAACAGGATGTCGCACGGTCCGGACAGGGTGAGCGCGGGAATGACGAAGAGTTCCCCGAGCCCGGGCACCGCGTTGAAGCTGACGTGCGGCTCGGGCCACAGCGGGTCCGGCGTCATCCCGTGCACGTACGCGACGGCCAGCCCGCGCTGCGGCGTCGCGTACACCGACCGCTGCGGGTCGCGGTCGAAGACACCCACCAGATCGCCCTTGCCGGCCGCCACGACGGTCAGGTCGTAGCGGCCGAGCCGGGTCAGCCCGTCCAGGTCGGCCGTGGTCACGCCCTGGTAGTGCACGGTGCCGCCGCGCTGCTCGAACAGCTCCAGCCAGGCCGCCATCTTCAGCCGCTGATCGGTGCTCTGCGCGGGCTCGTCCAGCGGGCAGGGGATGCGCAGCGCCCGCTCGCCGGGCGGTGCCGACAGCGACACGTGCAACCCCTGGATCTGCGGCGTCTGCGCCGCCCAGAGGTCCAGGCCGTACCGGCGTTCGGTGTGCAGGGCGGCGGCGAACATGGCCTGCGTGCTCATCACCCAGCCACGGCGGATCTCCTCGGGCGTGCGAGCCGACATGACGGTCACGTCGTAGCCCTCGGCGAGCAGGCCGAGTCCGAGCTGCAGCCCGGACTGGCCGGCCCCGACGATCAGGATTCTGCGCATCTGTACCTCCAGGGTGGGTGAGCTACCGGACCGCGCCGGCGGTGCTGGCCATGGTGTGCTCCACGACCGTCACCAGCGCCCGCGCGACCGACGAGGGGTCCCGCACGTCGCACGCGACCACGGGAACGTGGGGGGACAGTCCGAGGGCCGCCCGGACGTCGTCCAGGCGGTGGGTCAGTACGCCGTCGAACAGGTTGACGCAGACCACGAACGGCAGGTCGGTGTCCTGCTCGAAGTAGTTCACCGCGGGGAAGGACGCCTCCAGGCGCCGGGTGTCGGCCAGGACGAGAGCCCCCACCGCGCCGCGGCACAGGTCGTCCCACATCGGCCAGAACCGGGGCTGCCCGGGCGTGCCGAACAGGTACAGCACCAGGTCCCCGCCGATGGTCAGCCGGCCGAAGTCCATCGCCACCGTGGTGGTCGTCTTGTCGATCCCCGGGTCGAGCCGGTCCACGGTCTCGCTGGCCGCCGTCATCCATGCCTCGGTGTTGATCGGCGGAATCTCCGAGATGGACTGCACGCACGTCGTCTTGCCGACCCCGAAGCCGCCGGCAATGACGATCTTCGCGGAGGTCGGCAGGGGGTGGTCAGGCGAGCTGACGGAGGCCATCGCGGAGTCTCTCCAGAAGGCGGTGGTCGAACGGGGAGGCGGCGGTGTCGCCGTGGATGCGCAGTCGGTCGGTCGCGGCGAGGTCGTCGACGACCACCCGGGTCACCCCCAGCGACATGCCGCAGACCGCGGACAGTTCGGCGACCGAGCGGGTCGTGCGCGCGTGCTCGTAGAGCGACCGCGGCTCGGGCAGCAGGCCGGAGGCGAACACGGCGTCGTAGTACGGCACCGACACCAGGGTGTGCACCAGCAGGTGCTGCCTGGTGCGGGTGCGCCCTCCGGTGAGGACGTAGGGCCGCACCTTCCAGTACGGGGTGGGCATGGTGGAGACTCCTTGGCTCCGGGGTGGTCAGCGGGCCGGCTGGCCGGCGGTGTGGCGGTGCAGCTCGCTGCGGACCTGCGGGGTGAGCGCGTGCCGTACGGCGCCGACGAACTGCGTCATCCGGTAGGCGACGACGCGCAGGTCGCAGCCGGCCGTGGCGGCCACGGCCAGGCCCGCCGACTCGCCCACCCGCATGAACAGCAGGTGCCCGTGGGGCAGCCGGACCGTCAGGTACTCCGACGCGCCGAGGTCGAGCAGGGCGGCGCTGCGGTCGGCGATGCTGAGCAGCCCGGAGGTCAGGGCGGCGAGCTGGTCGCCGAGGTCACGGGGCACCCGACCGGACGCGGCGAGCTGGAGCCCGTCCAGGGAGACGAGCACCGCGTGGGTGACGCCGGGCACGTCGTCGGCGAACTGGCGGACCAGCCAGGCGCAGTCCGGCGGGGTCTGGCCGGCGGCCGGCTGGTGGCGTGCGTCGAGGGGTCGGGTCATCAGGAGCGTCCTTCGTCGAGGGTGGCGGGCCGGGCGTCGCCGACCCCGGCGGCGAAGGCCGCCGTCTCGTCGGGCCAGGCGGACCCGCCGGGCGGCGGGGCCGAGAGCTGCGGTGCCGTGACCGGGGGCGGCGGGCGGTGCGCCCCGGGCGAGGGGGTCTGCCC
>NZ_JBPQTL010000093.1:0-22107 GCF_051386295.1 Micromonospora sp. URMC 105
CGGCCGACCGCTCCCGGCGTTGGTAGCGTCGGACGACGTGACGACGCCCAGCGGTGCCAGCTCCGAGGACGAGTTCTGGCGACGACCGCCCGACCACACCGGGCCGACGCCGCCCGACACCGAGCGGACGACGCCCCGCGCCGACGCCTCGAAGCCCGGGTCCGACTCGGGCGCGACGGCGAGCACTGCCGCGCCGACCTCACCGTCGCCGTGGGCAGCTCCGACGGCCGTACCACCGGCGCCGACGGCCGTACCACCGGCACCGGTTCCGGTGCAGCCGCCGGCGCGGTCGGGTGGGGGTTACGCCGGGCCGCCGCCGACCACCCCGCCGCCGCCCGGGTGGCGACCGCCGGTGCACCTGCAGGCCACCCCGCCCCGGGCGCTGCCCCCACAGGACATGGAGGCGATGGACGCGGCGGAGCAGCGCGCGCAGCGGGTCACCTACTCGGTCGCCGGGGTGGCCGGCGTGGTGTTGCTGGTCCTGCTCTGTCTGCTCTGTTCCCGGGCGATCTTCTGAGTCGGGCGGCGACCGGTCAGAGGGTGTTGCTCCAGACGGACTGCGCGCCCGTGTCGCCGGTCAGCACCACGTAGAGCACCGCGAACACCGACAGCACCACGATGACGCCGGTGAGCAGCCAGGTGATCCAGGACGGCAGGCGCGGGGCACGCACCCGGCCACTGGTCAGCGCCAGCAGCACCAGGGCCGCCACGGCGAGCCCTATGGTGAGCCAGAGCGTCCTGTCGCCGTACTCGGAATGCTCCTGGATCTTGGCAAGCAGCTGGGGCGGGTAGCCCTTGCCCTTCAGGAACTCCTCGAACGCCTCGCCGGACTCGGTCGCCACCCAGGTGATCACCGGGGTCACCACGGACAGGATCCCCACCGCCCAGCCGAGCCGGGGCCGCCAGCGGGGCACCAGCCCGTACGCGGAGGCGAGCAGCGCCAACAGCGGGACGAACACCACCGCCGCGTGGATCACCAGGATGTGGCCCGGCAGGCCGTTGATCTCCTTGAACACCGACACCTCCGACGATGGATGCGGTTGGCCGCAGAAGCGTACGCCGATGCCCCCGTCGCAGCACGCCCCCGATCGGACACACGCGGTGCCCGCCGGTCCGGTTCATCCGCCTCCACAACCACGCTGAGCTGTGGCCGGGGCCACGTGCCGCCAGGTTCCCTTGTCGGCCCGGTGACCCCGTGCTGTCATTGCCTCATGTCCACTGGTGAGGAGTTGCTCCGGTCGAGGGGCCTGCGGGTCACCCGGCCGCGCCTCGCCGTCCTGGACGTGCTGGCCGCCGGGGGCCACCTGGAGGTCGACGAGATCACCCGCCGGGTCCGCGAACGCCTCGACTCGGTCTCCACCCAGGCGGTGTACGACGTCCTCGGCGCGCTCTCCCGCGCCGGCCTGTCCCGCCGGATCGAGCCGGCCGGCAGTCCCGCCCGGTACGAGGCCCGGGTCGGCGACAACCACCACCACGTGGTGTGCCGGGGCTGCGGCGAGATCGCCGACATCGACTGCGCCGTCGGTGGCGCCCCCTGCCTCGACCCGAACACCGCCCACGGCTTCGAGGTCGACGAGGCGGAAGTGACCTTCTGGGGGCTCTGCCCCACCTGCCAGGCCCGCCGCTCGACCGGCGAGTGACACCGAGGCCCCGACGACCGGGTCGAACCGGGGCGTCGCGTGGCACTCTTGGGCGGTGGACTGCGACGACATCGGCCTCTTCGGTCCGGGATCGGTCACCTGGAAGGTGCACGACGAGCCGGTCCTGATCGTCGCCGGCCTGCGCTCCCTCTATCTGCAGGCGTTGCATCCCCGGGCGATGGCCGGGGTGGCGCAGAACAGCAACTACCGCAGCGACGCCTGGGGCCGGCTGGTCCGGACCGCCACGTACGTCGGCACCGTCATCTACGGCACCACCGCCGAAGCGGAGGCGGCCGGTCGGCGGCTGCGTACGCTGCACGCCCGGATGCGCGCCACCGACCCGTCCACCGGTGAGGAGTTCCGGATCGACGAGCCGGACCTGCTGCGCTGGGTGCACGTCACCGAGGTCGAGTCGTTCGTGAGCACCGCCCGCCGGGCCGGGCTGTCGCTGACCGACGCCGAGGTGGACGGCTACTACGCCGAGCAGCGGCGGGCCGCCGCGCTGGTCGGGCTCGACCCGGCCGAGGTGCCCGGCAGCGCCGCCGAGGTGGCCGACTACTACCGGGCGGTGCGACCCGAACTGCGGATGACGAAGGAGGCGGCGGAGACCGCCCTGTTCCTGACCGCGCCGCCGATCCCGTGGAAGCTGAGCCTGCCGGCTCGGCTGGGCCTGAGCCTCGGGCCGCCCCGCTGGGCGTACCTGGGCATCGCCGGCACCGCGCTCGGGCTGCTGCCGCCCTGGGCGCTGCGGCTGTACGGCGGCCTGGGGCTGCCCACCACCGCGCTCTCGGCCGACCTGGGCGTCCGCGCGCTACGCCTCGCGCTGGCTGCGCTGCCTCGCGACTGGCGGGAGGGCCAGATGCAGCAGGCGGCCAAGGAACGAGCCGCCCGGCTCGCCGCCACGGCCGCCTGATCCCCGGCGGTCCCGGTCCGGTCGGTCACCGCCGCCCTGCCCTGACACCCCGCCCACCGTCCAAGCGGTCCGCTCAGCACCGCCACCATGGCTGCTGCGACAGGGGGCGCCGTGCCACTGGCCGGCAGGGCCTTGCCTCCTCAGCTGCCGGCGTCGGCGACGGCGGAGGCGTCGGGTGCGGCCGGGCGGTCCATCGCCGCCCAGGGCTCACGGCCGGGCACCTGCGCCTCGGCCGGGCAGCTGCGGCGGTAGTCGCACCAGCCGCAGCGCGCCCCGGCGACCGGTGGAAACGCCTCGTCGGGGTCGGTCCCGTCGGCGACGGCCCGCTCGGCGGCCATGATGTCGCGGGCGGTGTCCTCGGCGCGGGAGAGCTGCCGGGCCAGCGATTCGGCGGTGTGGTCGTGTGCGGCGACCGTCCCGGTGGGCAGGTGGTGCAGCTCCACCCGGCGGCACGGCCGGCGGAACGTCCGCTCGGCGGCGTACGCGTACAGCGCCAGCGCCTGGGAGCCCCGGGCGTCGTCGGTGTCCAGGCCGGTGCGGCCGGTCTTGTAGTCGACGATGACCAGCTCGGGCCCGTCCGGGCCGGGGCGGGAGTCGATCCGGTCGGCGCGCCCGTTGAAGGCCAGCACGGCCGTGCGGACCGCCACCACCCGCTCCACGCCGAGCGGGTCGGCGCCCGGCTCCAGGGTCTCGACGTACGACTCCAGCCAGCCGAGCGCCCGCCGGTAGGCCTGCCGCTCCTGCTCGTCGTCGCGGTAGCCCTCGCGCACCCAGGTGCCCTTGAGCAGCCCGGCCAGCGCCTCCGGCCGGCGTCGCTCCGGGGCGAGCGCGTACCAGTTCTTCAGGGCGGTGTGCACGCTCGCGCCGAGCGAGTTGTGCGCCCACGGCGGCCCCTTGGGCGGGGCGGGCCGGTCGACGTAGGCGTAGCGGTAGCGCCGGGGGCAGTCCTCGTACGCGCCGAGCTTGCTGGGGGTGCAGACGAAGAGCCGCTCCGGCATGCCCTCGAAGCCCAGCTGCTCGGCCTGCTCGGCACGGGGTCGGGGCGGGCCCGCGGATCGTCCAGCGGAGGAGGCTCGTCGCACGGGTCGATCCTGCCACCCGGATACGACAACGCCGCGCCGGCACCGCCACCGGCGCCGGGTCAGCTCATGTTCACGTACTGGGTGACGAACGCGGCCACCGCGTCGGCGATGAGCTGCACGGCGATGGCGGCCAGCAGCAGGCCGGCGATCCGGGTCAGCACCTCGATGCCGCCCGGCCGCAGGATCTTGACGATGCCGCCGGAGAAGCGCAGCACCACCCAGACCGTGATCATCACCGCGACGATCGCGGCGGCGATGGCGGCGTGGTCGTCGAGCCCGTCGGCCTGCTGCACGAAGAGCATGGTCGCCACGATGGCACCGGGCCCGGCGAGCAGCGGGGTACCCAGCGGCACCAGCGCGATGTTGGAGGTGACCTGCTGGCTGGGGTCGTCCGCCTTGCCGGTGAGCAGCTCCAGCGCGACCAGCACCAGCAGCAGACCGCCGGCGGCCTGCAACGCCGGCAGGTCCACGTGCAGGTAGTCGAGGAGCGTCTGACCGGCCACCGCGAAGATCACGATCACGCCGAGCGCCAACGCGACCGCCTGCCAGGCGGCCCGGTTGCGGTCACGGGCGGGCAGCGGCCCGGTGAGGGCGAGGAAGATGGGCATCATGCCCGGCGGGTCGACGATTACCAGCAGGGTCACGAAGACCTCACCGAAGAGCTTGAGATCCACCGGATAACCGTAGTCGCGCCGCTGTGGACGGAAACGCGGATCAGCCGGAAGCGACCTCGGTCACCCCGGAGGCCGTCGCGACGATCCGCTCGTACGCCTCCGGTGCGGTGGTGTGCGCGCCCAGCCGGACGGTCTTGTGCGTGCCGTGGAAGTCCGACGAGCCGGTCACCAGCAGGTCCAGTTCGGCGGCGAGCGCGCGGACGTGCGCGGCCTCGGCCGGCGAGTGGTCCTCGTGGTCGGCCTCCAGACCGGCCAGCCCGGCCGCGGCCAGGTCGGCGATCAGCTCGTCCGGCACGGTCCGGCCGCGCCGGGTCGCCCGGGGGTGGGCGAAGACCGGTACGCCGCCGGCCGCCCGGATCAGCTCGACCGCCCGGAACACGTCGATGTCCTCCTTCGGCAGCCGGTAGCGCTCGCCCAGCCAGTCCGCCCCGAACGCCTCGGTGGTGGTGGCGACCAGGCCGGCTTGGATGAGCGCCGCCGCGATGTGCGGCCGGCCGACCGTCCCGCCGCCGGCGGCAGCCATGATCTCCGGCCAGCTGACGTCGATCCCGTCGGCGCGCAGCAGGTCGACGATCCGTTCGCCGCGTACCTCGCGGGCGAGCCGCACCCGGGCCAGTTCGGCGACGAGTTCCGGGTGGTCCGGGTCGAACAGGTACGCGAGCAGGTGCAGCGGGATGGCCGGCTCCACCCCGTGCCAGCGGCAGGAGATCTCCGCGCCCCGGACCAGCGTGAGGCCGGGCGGCAGCGCCCGGAGCGCCGCGTCCCAGCCGGCGGTGGTGTCGTGGTCGGTGATCGCCACGACGTCCAGCCCGGCCTCGGCGGCGGCGCGGACCAGCTCGGCGGGGCTCAGGGTGCCGTCGCTGGCGGTGGAGTGGGTGTGCAGGTCGATCGCCGGGCGTGAGATCACCCTCCGACGCTACCGCCCGCCGGTCAGGAGGTGCCGGCGACCACGATCGGGCGCTCGCCCGCGGTGACCCCACTCAGCGTCGTCGTGGAGGCGCGTTCCCCGGCCAGCACCCGGTCGGGGCGGACCCGCACCAGCGCCCCGCCCTGGTTGACGTACGCCGCCGCACCGCCGCTCCAGGCCACGTCCCCACTGATCGTCGGGCCGGCGGCCCGGGCGGCGCCGCCCGAGGCGAGGGCGGCGAGGTCGACCAGGAGCGCCCCGTCCGTCCCGCCCGTGCGGCCGTTGACCAGCAGCCAGCGCCCGTCGCCGGAGACGGCGCCGCGGCCGTCGCCGGCCAGGACCGCGCCGCAGCCGGTGGTGGCCGGGGCGAGACTCACCGGGTCGAGCACCGCCAGACACGACTTGCCCGGCTCACCGCCGGCGGACACCCGCCCGACGGGCCGCCCGTCGGGCAGCACGCCGTAGACGTCGAGCACGTGACGATCACCCTCGGGCAGCGTGCCCGTGCCGGGCCGCCACAACAGGTGGCCGCCGTCGCGCGAGCGCACCAGCAGGCGGTCGCCGACGAAGCGGACCGGGGTGGCGCCGTGCGCGGCCGCCATACCGGCGGTGGCGACGAGCCGGTTGGCGACCACGCCGGCCGCATAGAGTCCGTTGCCGTCCCGCCAGGCGACCTGACGGCCGTCCGGGCTCAGGACGACCGCCTCGGCGCCGGCCAGCAGGACCTGCGGAGTTTCGCCGGACGGTACGGCCCAGAGGGTGCGCCCGGCCGGGGTGGGTGCCCCCACCAGCAGCCAGCCGCCCAGGTCGGGCAGGCGCTGGGCGCGTTCGACCGGGCCGATGCCCAGGTCGTACCGCTGCCCCTCGGCAGTGACCAGGGCACCACCGACGATCAGCTCGACCTGCCCCTCAGCGGCCGGAGCCCGTAGCTCGGGGGCGACCGGCCAGCCGGTCGCGGTGGCGGAGCCGCGCGGGTCGCCGAGCACCACGGTGGGGGTGGTGTGGCGGCCCGGCTGGCCGCCGAGCTGCCCCATCCCGGCGGTGATCCCGGCCGTGGCGACGGCGGCGACACAGAGCCCGGCCAGCGTGCGGCGGTGCCGGACCCGCCGGGCCCGGCCGATGGCCAGCCCCGCCGGATCGACGGCCAGCGGCGGGGTCACGGCGACCCGGCGGGAGAAGGTCTCCCGCAGCGCCCGCTCCAGGTCGTCCTGCGTCACAGCCATTGGACGCTCCGGGCCGCCGGTCTGGTTGTCCCGGGCGGCCGGGGTCGGCTTCACCGGGTCTCCACGGGGACCGCCGCCCGGCGACGGGTCGGGGCGGTGGCGGGCACCGCGTCGGCCGGCACGTCCCGGCCGGCGTCGGGACCGAGGGCCTCCGCCGGTCCGCGCGTGCTCGCGCCGCTTGCGGCCGGCCGCTGCGACCGCGCGGTCCGCCGGCCGGCAACTTCCGGGGGTACGACGACGGCCGCCGTCGAGGACGCGGGCCGCCCACCGGCCGGAGTCGCCACCTCGGGCAGTTCCCGGGCCGCCTCCTCGCCGAGCCGACGGCGCAGCGTGGCCAGCGCGCGGGAGGTCTGGCTCTTCACCGTGCCCGGCGAGATCTCCAGCAGCGCGGCGGTCTGCGCCTCCGACATGTCCTCGTAGAAGCGGAGCACCAGCACGGCCCGCTGCCGGGCGGGCAGCGCGGTCAGGTGCCGCCAGAGCACGTCCCGGTCGAGCTGCTGTTCGATCTCGTCGACCCCGGCCCGCTCGGGCAGCACCTCGGTGGGGCGTTCACCGTGCCAGCGCCGGCGCCACCAGCTGGTCGAGGTGTTGACCATGACCCGGCGCGCGTACGGCTCGATCGCCTCGATCCCGCCGAGCCGCTTGCACGCCAGGTACGTCTTGGTCAGCGCGGTCTGGAGCAGGTCCTCGGCGGTGGCCCAGTCCCCCGCCAGCAGGTACGCGGTGCGCAGCAGGGCGCTGGAGCGCGCCGCGACGAACTCGCGGAACTCCTCCTCGAGCGGATCCCGCTCGGCCACCCGTCACCTCCGCACCCCGTTCCTGCAGGCAGGGTGTCACGGGCGGGGTGGCCGGGTCGAGGGCGAAAGGTTCGCCGTTCATCCGATGAACGGACGAAAAGCTTCAGGCCCCGTCGTCGGCCTTGGCCTCGTCGGCCTCCTTGCCCAACCGCGCCTCGACCGCCTGCGGCTCGTACATCTCCTCGACCACACGCAGGTAGAGCTCGTTCGGGTTGGGCAGGTTCTTGATCTCGCGCAGCGCCTGCTCCTGGCCCGCCGACTCCAGCACGAAGGTGCCGTAGTTGAGCGCGCGGCCGGTCGGGGTCTGCTCGTACTTCATGTCGGTGACCCTGACCAGCGGCATCATCGCCACCCGGCGGGTGATGATGCCGTTGACCACCATGACCCGCTTGTTGGTGAGGATGAAGCGGTCGTACCACCAGTCGGCGACCCGCCAGGCGACCCAGCCCATCACCGCGAACCAGAGCAGCACCGCGACGGTGGTGAGGGCGCCGACGTCCTGCCCGGCGAGGAACCCGGAGAGGTAGCCGAGGACGAAGGTCGCGGCGATGCCGACGACGATCGGGGTGGAGAGGTGGACCCAGTGCCGCTTCCACTCGCCCCGGTAGCGCTCGGTGGGGAAGAGGTAGCGGGCGACCAGCGAGCTGGGCTCGTCCTCCAGGGGCAGCACCCGCCGGGGGCCCATCGGCATGCCGGAGGCGTCGACCCGCAGCCCCGCCAGCTCCTCCTCGGAGATGGTGTTCTGCTGGTAGCCGGCCTCCGGGTCGCGCGACCAGGTCCGCCCGGAGCGGCCCTCACCGGCGTACGCCGGCCCGTCGCCGTAGCCGATGTCGTCCGAAAGGGACGGCCCGTCGGAGAGATTCGGGCCCGAGCCGAAGCCCGGGCCGTCGTCAGGACGGACCCGGGGGATCGGCTCGGTGTCCCGCTCCCGGCGCTCCCGGTCGGGATCGTCGGGATCGAACGGGGGTCCGGAGGGGCTGCCCATGGGCGGTCAGGCGACGAGGCTGGTGAAGAAGTCGCCGAAGCCCTGGGCGATGTCCATGATGCCGCCGCCGAGCGACTTGAAGACGTCCGCGGCGGAGTTCGGCCGGTAGGCGACGAAGAAGATCAGGAATGCGACGCCGGCCCAGGTGAGGACCTTCTTGACCATAGCGGGCCATCCTCTCGCGCGGGGCCGGGTCCGTTTACCGCAGCGGCACCCAGAGTATCAGCATGGTGTCGTACAGTGAATATCCACGTCCGTTCCCTGACATGTCCGTCAGGGCGATCAGGCCCTGCCGTGCAGGTTGGGTGACGGCGCGCCGTACACGAGCTCGGGCGGTGTCCACTCGGAAAGGTCGTGCAGGACGACGTCTTCCGCGAGGAGGTGACCCGCGCTCGCGGGCCAGGCTATCGCATGGAGCCACATTCCCCGAGCCTCGCCGGCGTACGCGCTTCGATCCGCCGCGGAATTCACCAGCCACAGTGGAGTCGGATGGCCACCGACCCTGATCCGGGCCGGCTCGACGTGCTCCGGATGACCCGGTCCGGCCCCGGGGCCGGTGAGCGCCTCCGCGAGTTCCGGTCCCGGGTCCGGTCCGGACACACCGGCGAAGCGGGCGCCCAGCCCGACGCCCGGCTCCTCGGCCACCAGCAGGAGTTCCGCCGGTCCCCCGCCCAGCGGCGCCGGCCCGGCGCAGGCGAGCGCGGTGGCCCGCACGCCGGACGCGTCGTCCCCGGCCCAGCCGACCCCGGTGACCGTCCAGCCGGTCGGCAGCGGCCACGGGCACCAGAGCGGCACGGTGGGCCGTTCCGCCTTCTCGTCGGCGAGGACGCGATCCACCACGCTCGCCATGATCTCGGTTCCGATGCGCTCCGGGACGTGCAGCGGCGCCACCGGCCCGCACCGGACGCACCGCGACTCGGGGTGCATCAGGTCGGGGGGCCGGACCTGACCGGCGCACCTCGGACAACTCACCACGACACTCACATCCCCACCGTGGCCCCCGTCACCCCCGGCGTCAAGCGGAGCGGCCGTTTCCCCCCGCCCACCGGCGGAGGTCTCAGGCGGGCGGCGGGCCGGCGTGCGCCCGGATCCAGGCGTGCATGGCGATGCCGCTGGCCACACCGGCGTTGATCGACCGGGTCGAGCCGTACTGGGCGATGGAGAAGAGCTGGTCGCAGGCGGCGCGGGCCGGGTCGGACAGGCCCGGTCCCTCCTGGCCGAAGAGGAGCACGCAGCGGCGGGGCAGGGTGGTGGTCTCCAGCGGACGGGAGCCGGGCAGGTTGTCGATCCCCACCACCGGCAGGTCCCGGCCGGCGGCCCAGGCGACGAACTCCTCGATCGTCGGGTGGTGCCGCACGTGCTGGTAGCGGTCGGTCACCATGGCGCCGCGCCGGTTCCACCGGCGCAGCCCGACGATGTGCACCTCGGCGGCGAGGAAGGCGTTGGCGTTGCGGACCACCGTGCCGATGTTGAAGTCGTGCTGCCAGTTCTCGATCGCCACGTGGAAGTCGTGCCGGCGCTCGTCCAGGTCGGCGACGACGGCCTCGCGCCGCCAGTACCGGTAACGGTCGACGACGTTGCGCCGGTCGCCGGCGGCGAGCAGCTCCGGGTCGTACCGCGGGTCGTCCGGCGGGTCGCCGGGCCACGGTCCGACGCCCACGTCGAGCTGGTCCTCGGTCACGGTCACAAGAGGGTACGGCCGGTCGCGGGGCGGCTCGCGACCGGCCCGGTCACCGCAGCCCCAGGGCACCGCCGAGCCGGTCCAGCAGCCGTCGGTCGGCGGGCCCGGGCGGATCCCCGGCCCGGCAGACCCGGGCGGCCACCGACTCCACCCACTGCCGGTACGCGGCCGAGTCGGCCGGGTCCGCCCGCCGGTGCAGTACGCGGACCGCTGCCCGGCAGGTGGCCAGCAGGTCGACCAGGTCGGTGAGACGGTCGGCCTGGGCCGTCGTGCCGTCGTGCCGGGCGTAGATCGCGGCGACGACGGCGCGGACCAGGTCGCTGTCGGAGGCCCGGCCGGCGGCCACCGCGTCGAGCCCGGCGAGCCCGGCGGCGACGCCTCGGGGCGGCCGGCCGGGGGCGGGCGCGGCGGCGGCCACGAGGACCCGGCCGGGCAGGGTGGTGAGCAGGTCCCACTCGGCGGCGGAGTAGGCGGCGGTGGTGAGCGGTGCGGCACGACGTCCGGCGGAAGGCGGCTCTCCGGCGAGGGAGTGGCTCATCTCAGACCTCCGGCGCCAGCATATGCCCCGGATCGCGAAAAGGGCCCCTTCCCGACCAGAACGCGGTGGGAAGGGGCCCGGTCCGGGCCTGCGGTCAGCGGGGCTCGGGGAAGCTCGGCCGCTCCGGGTCGACGCCGTCCGGCACCGCCGCGGCGGCGTACTCCTTCTTGGGGACCATGACCTTGCGCCGGAAGACGCAGACCAGGGTGCCGTCCTGGTTGTAGCCGCGGGTCTCCACCGCCACCACGCCCCGGTCCGGCTTCGAGCCGGACTCGCGCTTGTCCAGCACGGTGGTCTCGCCGTAGATGGTGTCGCCGTGGAAAGTCGGCGCGACGTGCCGCAGCGACTCGACCTCCAGGTTGGCGATCGCCTTGCCGCTGACGTCCGGCACGGACATGCCGAGCAGCAGCGAGTAGATGTAGTTACCGACCACGACGTTGCGCTTGAACTGGCTCGCCGACTCGGCGTAGTGCGCGTCCATGTGCAGCGGGTGGTGGTTCATGGTGAGCAGGCAGAAGAGGTGGTCGTCGTACTCGGTGACGGTCTTGCCGGGCCAGTGCCGGTAGACCGCGCCGACCTCGAACTCCTCGAAGTAGCGGCCGAACTGCATCCTTGTCCCCTTCGACGGGCGGCGATGGAGTTCGGCACAGCATGCCTTACCGGTGGTTAAGGCGATGACGGGGGCGGAGGCGGAGTGGAAATGTCACACCGGCCGCTTCCGGGGGGAGACGCAATGAGCGGCGGGGCCCTCCCCGGCACCCGCCGCCCACGCTCTGATGCCAGAGATTCTGCCGTACACCGGGGACACACCGACAGAGACGGGCATCACATTTACCTTTTTGTGACATCACCCTGCGTAACAAGGGATGCGGTGTTGCGCGATCTTTAGCGGCGGGATCGCACCTTGTCAAGGCTCAAGTTACCTATTCGTAGCGTCAGCCTGCACCGATCCCCTTGGAAGCGCTCCCATCACCCGAGGTGACGCAAGTGCGTGTTGCATTTGCGCTGTGCAGGACGGGAAGCGACAGATCAGCCTCGATGGGTCGCCGGCCCCCGCGCCGGTCGGGCCCGCCCCGGCCGGCGCGGGGCGGTTTCGGCCCGCCCGGGCCGGGAATGGAACCGACGTTGCCCTGGTTCTACGGGACGAAAAAGCAATCCGCTGATCGGAGAGTGCAATGGCAACGGTTGAGCTGACCACGGCCAACTTCGACGAGGTGACCGGAAGCGACGGCATCGTGCTGGTCGACTTCTGGGCCGACTGGTGTGGTCCGTGCAAGCGGTTCGCCCCGGTCTACGAGCGCTCCTCGGAGAAGCACCCGGACATCGTCTTCGGCAAGGTCGACACCGAGGCGCAGCAGGAGCTGGGCGCCAAGTTCGACATCCGGTCCATCCCGACGATCATGGCGATCCGGGACGGCGTGATCGTGTTCGCCCAGCCGGGCGCCCTGCCCGAGTCGGCCCTGGAGAACCTCATCGAGCAGGTCCAGGCCCTCGACATGGACGACGTACGCAAGCAGCTCGCCGACCACAAGCACTGAGCACCACCCACCGACGGCCGGGTTCCCACGGGAGCCCGGCCGTCGCCGTGTCCGCGACACGAAGCGCCGGGACGGACGCGCAGGGTCACCGCTGCCGCGTCCTGATCCCGTATCGTCACCACCCGATGGAGACGTTGACCCCCCGCGGCCGCACGGTCCGGCTGGGCGCGACCGCGCTCGGCCTGGCGCTGCTGCTCGTCGGCACCCTCTGGGGAGTCGACGACCACTTCCCGTTCGGGCCGTTCCGGATGTACTCCACCTCGGAACCGCCGAACGCGCCCGCCCCCGACACCCGCGTCGAGGGCGTCGACCGCACCGGCACGGTGGTCGCGCTCGGGCAGGACGCCACCGGCATCCGCCGCGCCGAGATCGAGGGCCAGCAGGACCGCTACGCCGCCGACCCCGCGCTGCTGCGCCAGGTCGCCGACGCGTACGCCGAGCGCCACCCCGGCGCGCCGGAGCTGGTCGAGGTCCGCATCGTGATCCGCTGGTACGGCATCCACCAGGGCCGGCCCACCGGCCGATGGACCGACGAGACCACCGTGCGCTGGCAGGCCTCCCCGTGACCCGCTGGCTGACCGAGGCGGTCCCGCGCGGCCGGGTGGCCGCGTTCCGCACCCTGGTCTACCTCTTCGTCGCCGCCGACCTGGTGGTCTTCACCCCCTGGGTACGCACCCGGGTCGACGTCCCCGGCGACCTGTACCAGCCGCTGCTGATCGGCCGGCTGCTCCCGCTGCCGACCCCGACTCCCACCCTGGTCGCGGCGATCTTCTGGACGCTGCTGCCGCTGGCCCTGCTCGCCGCCACCGGCCGCGCGCCCCGGCTGCTCGGCTGGACGGTCTTCGCGCTCTACTTCGAGTGGATGATCATCGCGATGAGCTACGGGAAGGTCGACCACGACCGGATCGGGTTCCTCGTCGCGCTGGCCGCCCTGCCCACCGCCGGCCGCGCCCGGCACGGCGACCCGACCCGCACCGAGGCCGGCGGCTGGGCGCTGCGGGTCACCCAGCTCGCCGTGATCTGCACGTACTTCCTCGCGGCCTGGGCCAAGCTGCGCTTCGGCGGGCTGGACTGGGCCACCGGCTCGGTGCTCGCCCGGGCCATCATCCGGCGCGGCACCGACTTCGCCGACCTGATCGCGCAGGTGCCGTACCTGCTGCTCGTCGCCCAGTTCGGCATCCTCGCCTTCGAGTTCCTCAGCCCCGTGGTGTTCCTGCTGCCCGAGCGCTGGCGGCTGGCCACGGTCGGCTTCTTCTACTCGTTCCACCTGGTGACCATCGCGACGATCACCATCTCGTTCGCGCCGCACCTGGTGGCGATGACGAGCTTCCTGCCGCTGGAACGGGTCCGCCCGGTGGTGTGGGCCCGCCGCCTGGTCACCCGTCGCCGCCACGGCGCCGCGCCGAGCGGCCGGGCACCGGACGACGACGTGCCCGGGGTGGCGCCACCGCTGGCCGGACCGGCACCGGCGGTCGGCCCGGCCACGCCGTAGCCGAGCGACGCCCGGCCGGTGGTCAGGCGTCGGTGGTGGGGCGACCGCTCGGGCCGTAGAGGCGCTCCCGGGCCTCCTGGGGCAGGGCGCAGGCGGCGGTGCCGCCGGGCAGCCGGTGCCGGTTGCGCGCCACCCAGCGGTACGCGGGCCAGGCGGCGAGGCGTACCGGCGGCAGGCGCAGCCCCGCGCCGGCCACCCGCCAGAGCGGACCGCTGTCGCCGAGCAGCCGGGCGATGGCGTCCGGCCCGGCGGCGCGGGAGCCGTCGGCGCCGACCCACTGCACCGCCTCCTCGCACTCGGCCTCGGTCAGGCCGAGGGCGTCGAGGTCGGCGAACTGCCACGGCACCACCCGGGCGCCGGTCGGGATGCGTCGCGCGATGAACTCGGCGCAGCGGGTGCAGAACGCGCAGTCCCCGTCGTAGACGAAGGTCGACCTCTCCATGCCCCCCATCCTCCACCCGCCACGGCGGGCGCGGGAGGCGGTGTCCGGCGCGTCACTTGCACTCTTCTCGTACACGTGTTCGACTAGTGGGCATGCGCTGGGAGAACCTCTCCGCTCCCCCGGACGAGGGGCATCCCGACGGGTCAGCGCCAGCGACTCCACCCCTGCCGCTGGCGCTGCCCGGCGCGATCGCCCGCACCTTCGACACCCCCGGCTTCGCCGGGATGACGTTCTACGAGGTGCAGGCCAAGTCAATCATCAACAAGGTGCCGGGCACCTCCCGCGTCCCGTTCGAGTGGACCGTCAACCCGTACCGGGGATGCAGTCATGCATGTGTGTACTGCGTCTCGGGCGACACTCCGGTGCTGATGGCGGACGGTCGCACGAGGCCGATCAGGGAGCTGGAGCCGGGCGACCGGATCTACGGCACCGCCCAACAGGGGGCCTACCGCCGCTACGTCGTGACCACCGTCCTCGACAAGTGGTCGACGACGAAGCCCGCCTACCGCGTCACCCTTGAGGACGGCACCTCACTGATCGCCAGCGGTGACCACCGCTTCCTGTCGGAGCGAGGCTGGAAGTACGTCACGGGAGCGATGAACGGCCGCGGGCAGCGCCCCTACCTGACGACCAACAACCGCCTGATCGGCACCGGCCGCTTCGCGACCGGCCCCAAGGAGTCGACCGACTACCGCCGTGGCTACCTCTGCGGCATGGTGCGGGGAGACGCCCATCTCGGCACCCACACCTATTCATACGGGACCGTGCACCAGTTCCGGTTGGCGCTGATCGACGACGAAGCGTTGCGGAGGACGGAGCGCTACCTCAGCGAGGCCGGTGTCGAGACACACCGCTTCTCCTTCTCCGCGGCCAGTCGCACCCGGCAGGCACTCGCCGCCATCCGGACGTCCAAGCAGCGGCACGTCGAGATGATCAAAGAACTGATCCGGTGGCCCGCGGACCCGACCGACGACTGGCGGCTCGGCTTCCTCGCCGGCATCTTCGATGCGGAGGGAAGCTGCAGCCGGGGCGCCCTGAGGATCAGCAACGGCGACGACGCCATGATCGACCAGACGGCGGCGGCCCTGAGCCGGTTCGGCTTCACGGCCGTGCTGGAGGACCCGGGGCGACCGAACAGGGTGAGACAGCTGCGCCTGACCGGCGGCCTGCCGGAGCGGCTCCGCTTCTTCCACCTGACCGATCCCGCCATCACCCGCAAGCGGTCGATCGAGGGCGCCGCCCTGAAGTGTCAGGCACGGCTCAGGGTGACCAGCATCGAAGCGCTCGGGTTGGAACTACCGCTCTGGGACATCACCACCGGCACCGGCGACTTCATCGCCAACGGCGTGGTGAGTCACAACTGCTTCGCCCGCAACACCCACACCTACCTGGACCTCGACGCGGGCGCGGACTTCGACCGGAAGGTGATCGTCAAGGTCAACGCCGGTGAGCTACTCCGGCGGGAGCTGGCCGCGCCGCGCTGGCGGGGCGCGCACATCGCGATGGGCACCAACGTGGACTGCTACCAGCGGGCCGAGGGGCGCTACCGGTTGCTGCCGCCGATCATCGAGGCGCTGCGCGACTTCGCCAACCCGTTCTCGATCCTGACCAAGGGCACCCTGATCCTGCGGGACCTGCCGCTGCTGCGCCAGGCCGCCGAGGTGACCCGGGTCGGCATCTCGTACTCGGTCGGGTTCGTCGACGAGGCGCTGTGGCGGGCGGTCGAGCCGGGCACGCCGAGCCCGCGCCGGCGGCTCGACGCGGTGCGCGCGCTCACCGACGCGGGCTTCGAGGTGGGCGTGCTGATGGCACCGATCCTGCCGGGGCTCAGCGACAGCGACGAGTCGATCGAGGCGACGGTGTCCGCGCTCGCTGCGGCCGGGGCCGCCGGCGTGACGCCGATGGCGCTGCACCTTCGCCCCGGCGCCCGCGAGTGGTACGCGCACTGGCTGGCCCGGGAGTACCCGCACCTGGTGCCCCGCTACCGGGAGCTCTACCGGGCCGGCGCGTACACGCCGCAGGCGTACCAGCGGGAGTTGACCGCGCGGGTGCGGATCGCGGCCCGCCGGCACGGGCTGCACCGGGGCGAGCAGGGCGACAACCGGCGACTGCCGACCCCGGCGGCTCAGCCCGCCCCCGAGCAGCTCACGCTGCTCTAGCCGGCAGGCCACCGCACCGGTGGGGTTAGAGTCGGCGGGTGCGTAGCGCTCAGCAGATTCTCGCCGACTCGGCCGTGATCGCCGTCGTGGGCGCGTCCCGCGACCCCCGCAAGGCCGCGCACAGCGTGCCCTTGCAGATGCAGCGGTACGGCTGGCGGATCATCCCGGTGAACCCGACGGTGGACGAACTCTTCGGCGAGCGGGCGTACGCCTCGCTGGCCGACATCCCGCACCCGGTGGACCTGGTGGACGTGTTCCGGCCGGCGCAGGACGCGGTGCAGGTGATCCGGGACGCGGCGGCGATCGGCGCGCCGGCGGTGTGGCTGCAACTGGGCATCGTCTCCACCGAGGCGCGGCGGATCGCCGAGGAGGCCGGCATGGACTACGTCGAGGACCGCTGCCTGATCGTGGAGCGCGCCGCCGCCGGCCTGACCCGGCTGGGCTGAGTTCAGCCGGCGGGCTGCTCGGGTCCGAAGATCAGGTCGAGCTGGGCGTCGAGCGCGGCGAGCGCGGTGTCGGCCGGGAAGTGCCCGCCGAGCAGGTAGACGCCGAGTCCTTCCATGAGCGCCAGCAGGCCCACCGCCGCGCGGTCCGGGTCGACCTCGGGGGCGCTCCCGGCGCTCTGCGCGGCCCGGATCTGACCGGCGATGAAGCCCACCAGATCGGCGGTGTCCTGGTGCAGGCTGGCGGCGACGGCGGGGCGTACGGCGGTGTAGGCGAGGAAGGCCAGGGCCACCCGGCCGTCGGCCCGCCGGGGCGCGTCGAGGGGCAGCACCTCGCCGAGCATGGTCCGCACGAGGGTACGCGGGGACGGGGTCGCGCCGAGCGCGGTGAGGGCCGCGGTCAACCGGGCCTCGTTGTGCTCGCGGACGACCGACAGCGCGAAGGCCATCATCTCGTCCTTGGTGCGGAAGTAGTGCTGCACCATGCCGGCGGAGACGCCGGCCTCGGCGGCCACGTGCCGCAGGCTGACCGCTTCCAGCCCGTGCTCCGCCGCGACCCGCATCAGCGCGTCGGCGATCTGTGTGCGGCGCTCCCGGTGATCGACCCGCTTCGGCATGGCACCCATGCTTCCACAATGCGACTGCATTGACACACCACGACGCGGCCGTTTACAGTGCAACTGCAATGCAAAAACGCGGAGGGTGGGCGATCATGGGCGAGCACGACCGGCGCGGGGTATCGGTGCTGCTGCGCCGCGTGGTGCGGTACGAGATCGACATGTGGCGCAGCCTCTACCGCTGGCTGCTGCGCCGGCCCGTCGCGACGGCCCCGGGGGCGGAAACGTTCAGCTACGTCGGCGTGGTGAAGCCGATCCTCGGCGTCTTCATCGCTCTTTCCGCGATCGAGATCCCCATCTTCGACCTGATCATCAGCCGCACCGTGCCGTGGCCGTGGGTACGGCACCTTGCGCTCGCGCTCGGGATCTGGGGCCTGCTCTGGATGATCGGGCTCTTCGCCAGCCTGCGCGTCCACCCGCACGTCCTCGACGGCGACGGGCTGCGCATCCGCAGCGGCACCTCGATCGACGTCACGCTGCCCTGGACGGCCGTCGCCGCCGTCGCGCCCCGCTACCGTTCCCTGCCGTCCAGCCGGGCCGTCCAGGTCGAACAGGGCGACGCCGGGCCGATCCTGCACCTCTCCGCCGGGAGCCAAACCAGCGTCGACGTGTTCCTGCGTGAGCCGCTCCGCCTGGCGCTGCCCAAGGGCCCGAGCGCACCGGTCAGCGAGGTCCGCCTCTACGCCGACGACCCGGACGCGCTGGTCGCCTCGGCCCGCCGCCACCTCGGGGCCGGTGTCCCCGACGCGCGGCGCTAGGGCGGCCGGCGGCGTGGTCGCCGCTGGCACTGCGCCCGTACCCTGCGCCCATGCCTCTGCTGCGGACGCCGCGCCTGCGCCTGCCACCGGCCGGGGACGGGCTCTGGTCGCGCCGCCTGCTCGCCCTGACCGTCGCCGTGGTGGTCGCGGCGGCGGTGGCCGCGCCCCTGCTGGCCCTGACCCGCTTCCCGCTCGACGGGGTCGGCTGGGTGGGCTGGCTGATGTTCGGCGTGCGCGCGCTGGAACGGCGCTGGTGGCCGCGGCGCGACGGCCGGCTGGCCTGGACGGCCCGGGTGACCGGCCGGGCTGCGGTCGAGCCCGGGCTGGTGGCCCGCCGGTCGCCGGCGGGCTGGGCGGATCTGGTCGCGGACCTGACCGTGGTGGCCGGGGCGGCGCTGGTGATGATCTCGTCCCTCCCGGCCGACCGGGGGTGGGGCCGGATCGTCCGGACGCTGCTGGTCCTCGGCGTGGCGGCGGCCGTGGGGCGGGTCGCCTACCAGGAGGCGCGGTTCACCGGCCGGCTGGCGCTCACCGCCGGTGGGATCCGCTACGGCAGCAAGCGGTACGACTGGTCGAACATCGACCGGGTGAGCCTGCACCAGCGGGAGGGCCGGCTGAACGGGGTACGCCTGCGGCCGGTCAGGTGGCCGTCGCTGGACCCGGCGCCGGTGGTCGGCGGCCGGGACACCGCGGTACCCGAGCAGCGGCTGGCGGCCGCCATCGAGGAGTACCGGTCGCGCCCGTACGTGCTGGCGGGCGGGCCGGTCACCGCGCCGGAGCCGGCTGCCGAGCCGGCCGGTCGGTGACCGGCGCACCACCTCAGAGCTTGTACTCCTTGAGCAGGCCCCGGGAGATGATGGTCTTCTGGATCTCCGAGGTGCCCTCGCCGATGAGCAGGAACGGGGCCTCCCGCATCAGCCGCTCGATCTCGTACTCCTTGGAGTAGCCGTAGCCGCCGTGGATGCGGAACGCCTCCTGGACGACCTCGGCGCAGTACTCCGAGGCGAGCAGCTTGGCCATGCCGGCCTCGACGTCGTTGCGCTGGCCGGCGTCCTTGAGCCGGGCGGCGTTGACCATCAGGGCGTGCGCCGCCTCGATCTTGGTGCCCATCTCGGCGAGCTTGAAGGCGATGGCCTGGTGCTTCGCGAGCGGCTGGCCGAAGGTGCGGCGCTGCTGGGCGTACTGGACGGCCAGTTCGAAGGCCCGGATGGAGATGCCGCAGGCGCGGGCGGCCACGTTGACCCGGCCGACTTCGATGCCGTCCATCATCTGGTAGAAGCCGCGGCCGACCTGGTCGGCACCGCCGAGGACGGCGGACTCCGGGACGGTGACGCCGTCGAGGACCATCTCGGTGGTCTCGACGCCCTTGTAGCCCATCTTGTCGATCTTGCCGGGGATGGTCAGGCCGGGGGCGGTCTCGCCGAAGCCGGGCTCCTTCTCCAGCAGGAAGGTGCTCATGTTGCCGTAGACCGACTCGGCGCCGGTGTCGGTCTTGACCAGGGTGGCCACCACCGACGAGTACGCCCCGTTGGTCAGCCACATCTTCTGGCCGTTGAGGACGTAGTTGTCGCCGTCCCGGACGGCCCTGGACTTGATGGCCGACACGTCGGAGCCGGTCTCCGGCTCGGACATCGAGAACGCGCCGCGCACCTCGCCGGTGGCCATCTTCGGCAGCAGCCGGGCCTTCTGCTCGGCGGAGCCGTGCTGGGAGATCAGGTACGCCACGATGAAGTGGGTGTTGACGATGCCGGAGATCGACATCCAGCCCCGCGACAGCTGCTCGACCACCAGCGCGTAGGTCAGCAGGGACTCGCCCAGGCCGCCGTACTCCTCGTCGATGGTGAGACCGAACAGGCCCATCTCGCGCATCCCGTCGAGGATGTCGGTCGGGTACTCGTCGGCGTGCTCCAGCCGCTGCGCGTGCGGGATGATCTCCTTGTCGGCGAACTCCCGGACGGTTTCCAGGATCGACCGCTGCACGTCGGTCAGGCCGGGCGTCTGGGCGAGTCTGGCCATCTCAGCCTCCGGGGGATCGGCGCATTACTCATGGGTAACTGAACGCTCGGTCAGTATCGGCCCCGGGACCGTCGAGGCCAAGGTGACCAGTCCACACAACCGCTGTGAAAAGGTTCACCGCTGCGGGTAGCGTCCGCAAGAGAGAGCGGCCTTGACCTGCGGCGGAGGGGGCGAACGGACGTGAGTCATCCACCACCGGGCGAACCGGAGCAGCCACCGTCGCCGTACGAGCCGGGCCGGTCCGGCGGGCAACCGCAGTGGGGCCAGCAGCCGGACCAGCCGCAGTGGGGCCAGCAGCCGGAGCAGCAGCAGTGGGGGCAGCAGCCGGAGCACCCGCAGTGGGCGCACCAGCCGGCGTACCCGCCGCAAGGCCCGTACGGCCAGTACGGGCCGCCGCCCGGGGGCGGCGGCCACGGCGGGCCGAACACCATGGCGATCCTGTCGCTGGTCTTCGCCTTCCTGTTCGCCCCGGCCGGGATCGTCCTGGGTCACCTGGCGAAGCGGCAGATCCGGCGTAGCGGCGAGGAGGGCAACCAGCTCGCCACCTGGGGCCTGATCCTCAGCTACCTCTTCACCGTCATCGGCCTGCTCGCCTGCTGCGGCTGGATCGGCCTCACCGTGTGGGCCAACTCCGAGGGCGACGGCGCCTACAACTGACCCGGCCGGCGCGGGTCAGCGGAACTGCGCCTCGCGGACGCTGTTGCCGCCGTCCACGACCAGCATCTGGCCGGTGATGTAGGAGGCTGCCGGCGAGCAGAGGAAGGCGATGGCAGCGGCCACCTCGTCGGGGGTGCCCGGGCGACCGACCGGCGTGCCCATCCCCTGCTTGATCTCGGCCACCGTCGAGGCCGCCGTGTAGATGGTGCCCGGAGCCACCGCGTTCACGGTCACCCCGTCGGCGATCATCTCCATCGCCAGGGCCCGGGTCAGGCCGACCACGCCGGCCTTGGCCGCCGCGTACGCCGCCTCGGTGGGCAGCGCGTTCACCGGCCCCGCGGTGGCCGCCAGGTTGACGATCCGCCCCCAGCCGCGCTCGGCCATCCCGCCGATGAAGGCGCGGCTGCACAGGAAGGCGGTGGTCAGGTTCCGGTCGATCTCGCCCCGCCACTCGTCGTAGCTGAGCTGGGCCACCGGGCGCAGCACCTCGGGGCTGGCCCGGCTGGCCAGGCCCGCGTTGTTGACCAGCACCTCGACGTCGCCGAGCTGCTCGGCCACCGCGTCGGCGAGCGCGCCGACCTCCGACTCGTCGGTCAGGTCGGCGACGAACCCGGTCACGCCCAGCTCACCGGCCCGTTCGTGGATCCGGCGGGTGGTGGAGACGATCGCCACCCGGGCGCCCAGGTCGGCCAGCCGGCGGGCGGTCGCGTACCCGATGCCGTCGGCACTGCCCGCCCCGGTGACCAGGGCGACCCGGCCGTCCAGCCGCATGGTGACCGGCTCGGCCACCGGGGCCGGCTCGTCCTGGCCGTCCGGTCCGGCGGCGGCGCGGGCGCGCCGGGTCAGCCCGGGGCGGCTCACGTCCCGCCGGGGTCGGCTGCCCGAACGGTCGGCACCACGCGCGTCGATAACCATGGGCGAGATCCTGCCCGCTCGGAACCGCCCGGGCAACGCGGCACCACGGGGACCTCGGGTTTGTCCGCCCATGACTACCCTGACGGCGCACCCACTTGCGACGGAGAGATCTGATGACCTATCCCCCACCGCCCGGCGGTTGGCACGACCCGTCGGCCGACCCGACCCTGCCCGTCAGTGGCCAGCCCATTCCCGTCCAGCCGACCGGCAAGGACCCCTACGCCCCGGCCGACCCGTACGCCGGTGCCATCCCGGCGCAGGCCGGGCCGGTCGGCCCGTACGCGGCGGCCGGCTATCCGGCGGCCGGCTACCCGGGGTACGGGCCCCCGGTGGCGAAGACCAACAGCATGGCGATCGCCGCGCTGGTGCTCTCGCTGGTCGGCTTCGCGTCCTGCATCACCGCGCCGGTCGGCGCGATCCTCGGCCACGTCGCGATGAAGCAGATCCACCAGACCGGCGAGGGCGGCGAGGGCATGGCCAAGGCGGCCATCATCGTCGGTTGGATCCTGACCGGCCTGCTGGCGCTCGTGATCGCGTTCTACGTCGTGATCATCGTGCTCGCGGTGGCCGACGCCTCCACCAAGCCCTGACCTGTCGGGCCGCCCCGGGCGACCGGGGCGGCCCGCCCGG
>NZ_JBPQTL010000094.1:0-21862 GCF_051386295.1 Micromonospora sp. URMC 105
ACCGCCCTGCGATCGGCGACGGTGCCCCGATGAGTTCCGACGGCCGGGACCCGCGCCACCGCGCCCGGCGGCGGGCCGGGGTGCGCCGGGGGCCGGTTCGCGGCGGAGCGTGACGGCAGCACCGGGTCGGGCCAGGCGTTGCGACGGGCCGGCGGGGCGGAGCCGTCGACCTTGGGGATGACCGCGGTCGGGTCGTCGCTCCGGTCGCGGTGGCGCGGGTCCCGGCCGTCGGAACTCATCGGGGCACCGTCGCCGATCGCAGGGCGGTGGAGTCCTCGAAGGCAGGCACGGTCACGGCGGAGACCGTCTCCTTGTAGCCCAGCTGATAGTGCTCGGCTGCCTGCTTGAACAACCCGACTCCCTGAGAGCCGGCGAGGGCCTGCTGGAGGGCAGCGGGATCGCCGATTGCTACGATCTTGAACGGTGGGGAGTACACCCGGCCGTGCAGCAGCAGGGTGTTACCCACGCAGCGTACCGCGCTGGTGGACAGTACGCGGACGTTCATGATTGACATGGCCTCCGCGCCGCCGGCCCAGAGCGCGTTGACCACCGCCTGCACGTCGCCCTGGTGCACGACGAGGTCGTCGTTGGTGGCGCCCTTGGGCAGGGTCTGGTCGTTCCGCCGGGGCGCGTCGTCGAGTTCGACGGTCACGCCCGGCCCGGAGAGCGCGGTGAACCCGGCCGCCTCCAGGCTCCGCTCGGCCCGGTCGCGCTGCTCCTTCACGGGACCGTCCGTGTCGGCCAGGGTGGCGGTCCGGCTCTCGACCTCGGCGCGCAGCCGGGCCGCCCGCAGCTCGCTGGCCGCCACCTGCTCGCGCCGGTCGGCGATGAGCTGGGTCAGCTCGGGCCGCCGGTCCTCCCGCAGGGCGGTGCCGCCGGCGGTGGTGGCGGTCGTGGTGAAGAGCAGCCCGGCCGCGGCGGCGATCAGCGGCACCCCGATCGACCAGCCCGGTCGCCGCTGCCGTGGACGCCGTGGCAGCAGCGCGGCGACCGCCCGTCGCATGGCCTTCTGCCAGGACGCCGCGCCGGATGTGTACTCCACCGAGCGTTCCTTCCGCCTCGTCTGGTTGATGCCCGCCATGACGGCGACGGGCGCGGATGCCCGGGGCGGGTTTCCCTCTTTCCGGTCACTCCGCGCACCGGCCTGACCCCATTCGTGGCTTGGACGGGCCGTCGGGACTACGCTAGCTGTCGAACATTATTGGCCATGGACCGTCGCCCCCGCGCCCGGTTGTCAGGCCGGACGAGGTCGTCACCCCCTCTGGAGAGCGTCGTGCCCAAGTCTCAGGTCCGCAAGAAGAAGGTGTACACCCCGCCGACGGACGTACGTCCGACGACGGCGGCGGCGACGCGCAAGCCTAGCCCGGTGTGGCTGCCCGCCACGGCGGTCGCGCTGATCGTGGGTGGCATCGGCTGGCTGGTGGTCTACTACCTCTCCGAGCAGGAGTTCCCGGTCGCCGCCTGGGGCTACTGGAACCTCGCGGTCGGCTTCGGCGCGATGGTCGGCTCGCTGATCCTGCTCTCCCGCTGGCGCTGAGCCCGCCCGGCGCTCCGGCGCCGGTCCGGGACGACCACGTCACCTTCGCGGAACCCTGCCCGGCGCTTCGGCGCCGGGCACCCTATGGTGTGCGCAGGGCGGCGTGGCCGGGTGCGACAAGACTCACGTTACTGCTGGGTAACCTTGCGCGTAGGCTGCACTGCATGACCGAGCGGAGCGAGGTCATCGACCGGTCCGGTCGAGGGTGCGGCAGCGGCGCGACGCCGGCTACGCCCTGACACCGGCCCCCGGTCGCCGAGCCGCTCGACAGGCAGCAGACCGGGAGGCCAACTCGATGGGCAGCGTCCAGATCGTCACCACGATCCTCGCGGCCGCCATCACCGCCGTGGCGGTGTGGCTTGCGGTGCGCGCGGTCATGAAGATGGTGGCAGTCATCCGGCTCGGACAACCGGCGCCGGAGCGGTTCACCGACAAGGTCGCCCGCACCAGGACCATGCTGGTGGAGACCGCCGGCCACACCCGCATGCTCAAGTGGGGCGTGGTGGGCGCCGCGCACTGGTTCGTGATGGTCGGCTTCGTCGTGCTGTCGCTGCTGGTGCTCGAGGCGTACTTCGAGGTGGTCACCCCGACCGGCGGGCTGCCGATCATCGGGCACTGGACGGTCTTCGGTCTGGCCACCGAGGTCATCGGCGTGCTGGGCCTGGTCGGCATCCTGGTGCTGATGGCGATCCGGCTGCGCAACCGGCCCACCCGGCCGGGCGGTCGGTCCCGGTTCACCGGCTCGACGATGTGGCAGGGCTACTTCGTCGAGTGGATCGTGCTGCTGGTCCTGATCTTCGGGTTCGTGATCCGGGGCTTCAAGGTCGCCACCGACCACTTCGAGTACCCGCTCTGGGCCACCCCGGTCAGCCACGCGGTCGGGGCGGTGCTGCCCGACTGGCAGGACGGGGCCAGCGTCGCCGCGCTCATCAAGATCGCCATCTCGATGACCTGGCTGATCGTCATCTCGCTGAACGTGACCATGGGTGTCGCCTGGCACCGCTTCCTGGCGTTCCCCAACATCTTCTTCAAGCGCGAGCCGGCCAAGCCCGCCGGCTCCGGTCTCGGCGCGCTGCGCCCGATGACGAGCAACGGCAAGCCGCTCGACTTCGAGGAGGCCGACCCGGAGAAGGACCAGTTCGGCGTCGCCCAGGTCGAGCAGTTCAGCTGGAAGGGCCTGCTGGACTTCAGCACCTGCACCGAGTGCGGCCGCTGCCAGTCGCAGTGCCCGGCCTGGAACACCGGCAAGCCGCTGTCGCCGAAGCTGCTGATCCTGAGCCTGCGCGACCACGCGTACGCCAAGGCGCCGTACCTGCTGGCCGGCGGCGGCAAGGACCTCACCGGCGAGGAGAAGGCCACCGCCGCGCAGCTCGCCCACATGGACGTGCTGGCGCTGGCCGAGGCGGACAAGCCGCTGATCGGCACCGCCGCCGAGGGCGGCGTCATCGACCCCGACGTGCTCTGGTCCTGCACCACCTGCGGCGCCTGCGTCGAGCAGTGCCCGGTCGACATCGAGCACGTCGACCACATCGTCGACATGCGTCGCTACCAGGTGCTGATCGAGTCGAGCTTCCCGTCCGAGGCCGGCGTCATGCTCCGCAACCTGGAGAACAAGGGCAACCCGTGGGGCGCCCCGCAGAACACCCGCGAGGACTGGACCAAGGGCCTCGACTTCGAGGTCCCGCGGGTCGGCGAGGTCGACGACTTCGAGTACCTGTTCTGGGTCGGCTGCGCCGGCGCGTTCGAGGACCGGGCCAAGAAGACCACCCGGGCGGTCGCCACGCTGCTCAACGAGGCCGGCGTCTCCTTCGCCATCCTCGGTGAGGGGGAGACCTGCTCCGGTGACCCGGCCCGCCGGATCGGCAACGAGTTCGTCTTCCAGATGCTCGCCCAGCAGAACGTCGAGACCCTGAACGAGGCGTTCGAGGGCCGGGAGAAGGCCAAGCGCAAGATCGTGGCCACCTGCCCGCACTGCTTCAACACCCTGGGCAACGAGTACGGCCAGCTCGGCGGCGAGTTCGAGGTCGTGCACCACACGCAGCTGCTGGCGCACCTGGTCTCGACCGGCAAGCTCACCCCGGTGCAGCCGGTGGACGGCGGGGTCACCTACCACGACCCCTGCTACCTGGGCCGGCACAACCGGGTCTTCGCCGCTCCGCGTGAGGTGCTCGGTGACGCCATCCAGGGCGAGCTCACCGAGATGCCGCGCAACAGCGAGCGCTCCTTCTGCTGCGGCGCCGGCGGCGCCCGGATGTGGATGGAGGAGAAGATCGGCAAGCGGATCAACGTGGACCGGGTCGAGGAGGCCATGTCCACCGGGGCGAAGACGGTCGCCGTCGGCTGCCCGTTCTGCTCGACGATGCTCAACGACGGGGTGAACGGCAAGGGCGCCGGCGAGCAGGTCGAGGTCATCGACGTGGCCAGCGTGCTGCTCCGCTCGGTCAAGCCCGAGCAGACCCAGGGCGACAAGGAGACCGAGCCGGTCGCCGGCTGAGGCGTACCCCCGGATCACCGGGCGCACGACGGCGGCGGCACCCACGAGGTGCCGCCGCCGTCGTCGTCGCAAGGACCGGCGGCGCCCACCGACCGCCTGGCGTGAAGTCGTGCCCCGCGGGCGGCCGTGGAACAATCTCGCTCATCGACGGCCTGTTGCTCGGCGCGCTGTTGCCCCTGGTCGGCTTCGTCCTGCTGACCGCCGGCAACGCGTTCTTCGTCGCGGCCGAATTCGCCCTGGTCACCGTCGACCGGGCGGAGATCGACCGGCGCGCCGACGCCGGGGACGGCGCGGCGACCACGGTACGCACGGCACTGCGCGAACTCTCCTTCCAGCTCTCCGGGGCGCAACTGGGCATCACGCTCACCGCGCTGCTCACCGGCTACCTCGCCGAGCCGGCGCTGGCCCGGCTCGTCGCCCCGCTGCTGCGGCCGGTGGGCGGGGCGGACCGGTTCAGCCCGCTGCTCGCCCTGGCCCTGGCCACGCTGATCTCCATGCTCTTCGGCGAGCTGGTGCCGAAGAACCTCGCCCTGGCCCGGCCGATGCCGGCCGCGCTGGCCACCGCCGGCCCGATGCACCGCTTCTCCCGGACCTTCGGCTGGCTGATCCGGGCGCTGAACGGCTCGGCGAACCGGCTGGTCCGGGCGCTGGGCGTCGAGCCGCAGGAGGAACTGGCCAGCGCCCGCTCCCCGGAGGAGCTGGGGCTGCTGGCGGCCATCTCGGCCCGGGCCGGTGCGCTGCCGCCGGACACCGCCATGCTGCTGCGCCGCACGATCCGGTTCGGCGACAAGCGGGCCGCCGAGGCGATGACCCCGCGGGTCGACGTGGTCGCGCTGCGCGCCACCGCCACCGTGGCCGAGCTGCTGGAGGCGTCCCGGCAGACCGGCCGGACCCGCTTCCCGGTGTACGAGGAGACCCTCGACCTGGTCACCGGGGTAGCCGGGGTGCCGGACGCGCTCGGGGTGCCGCTGGCCCGGCGCGACTCGACCACCGTGGCGGCGGTGGCCCGGGAACCGGTGTACGTGCCGGAGAGCCTGGACCTCGACGGCGTGCTGGCCGCGCTCAAGGACGCGGGCGCCGACCTGGCCATCGTGGTCGACGAGTACGGCGGCACCGACGGCGTGGTGACCACCGAGGACCTGGTCGAGGAGCTGGTCGGCGAGATCGCCGACGAGTTCGACCCGGACGCGGTGGACGACGCCGGTGCGGTTGAGCTGACCGTGCCGGGCGGGGAACGGACCGTCCTGCTCGACGGGGTGCTCCGCGAGGACGAGCTGGCCGAGCAGACCGGCTTCCGGCTGCCCGAGGGCCCGTACGAGACGCTGGCCGGGTTCCTGATGGCCCGGCTGGGTCACATCCCGGTGCCCGGCGAGACGGTCGAGGAGTCCGGGTACGAGTTCACCGTGGTCGAGGTGGAGCGGCACCGGATCGAGCAGGTCCGGGTGCTGCGCCCGGAGGAACCGGACGGCGATGAGTGACCTGCTGATCGCCGTGGCGTTGCTGCTCGGCAACGCGTTCTTCGTGGGCAGCGAGTTCGCGCTGATCGCGTCTCGCCGTACCGTGGTCGAACCGCTCGCGGCGACCTCCCGGCGGGCCCGCTGGGCGCTGTCCGCGATGAACCAGATCCCGCTGATGATTGCCGGGGCGCAGCTCGGTATCACGGTCTGCTCGCTGGGGCTCGGGGCGATCGCCGAGCCGGCCCTGGCGCACCTGCTGGAACCCGCCTTCCACGCCCTCGGGCTGCCGGCCTCGGCGGTCCACCCGCTGTCGTTCCTGATCGCCTTGGCGGTGGTGGTCTTCCTGCACACCGTGGTCGGCGAGATGGTGCCGAAGAACATCACCCTGGCCGGGCCGGAGTTGTCCGCGCTCTGGCTCGGGCCGGCCATGCTGGCGTTCTGCCTGGCGACCAAACCGCTGCTGGTCGCGATGAAGTGGGCGGCCCGCAAGGTGCTCCGGCTGTGGCGGGTCGAGGCGACCGAGGCGGTGAAGACCGTGTTCACCGCCGAGGAACTGGCCGGGCTGGTGTCGCAGGCACGTACCGAGGGACTGCTGGATGCCGAGGAGCACGCCCGCATCACCGGCGCGCTCGCGCTGCACCGGCGGACCGCCGCCGACGCCCTGCAGTCCTGGTCGACGGTGACCACGGTGGCCGAGGACGTCTCTCCGGCGTCGCTGGAGGTGCTGGCTACCCGGACCGGCCGGTCCCGTTTCCCGGTGGTGCAGCGGTCGACCCGCCGGGTGCTCGGCTTCGTGCACGTCAAGGACGTGCTCGGGTACGCCGGGGCGGCCCGCCGGGCACCGGTGCCGGCCGACGTCTACCGGCCGCTGGCGGTGGTGCCGCCGGACCGTACGCTGGCCGACCTGCTGCTGGCGATGCGGCGCGAGCGGCGGCACATGGTGCTGGTGAGCGACGGCCGCCGGCCCCTCGGTGTGGTGACATTGGACGATGTATTGACCGCCGTCGTTGGAAAATGAGCGCACACCCTTTGTGTGCAAGTGGTGGCGCAGATGTGATGGTGCAATGAGCCACCTTGAATTCGGCCCGGCGCTTCCCTAATGTGGGGCACCGACCGCTGTGGGTCGTCTGCCTCCGTCTTCCCCTCAGCGAGGCGCCCGGCGGTCGGTCGCTAAGGAGTCGGTGCCGGTGGCAACCATGCCCCCTCATCGTCACGCCCAGGGTCGCCCGTCCGGCCTGCGACGGGTCGCCCGCCGCCTGCTCACACTGGTCGCCGCCGTCGCTGTCGGCGCCGGGATGTTCGCCGTGCCGGCACACGCCGCGCCGACGCCCGAGGAGATCGAGGCGGCGATCGACAAGCAGTGGGAACAGCTCGAGCCGACCATCGAGCAGTACAACAAGGTACGCGCGCAGCTGAAGGTCAACCGCAAGAAGTCGGCGGAGCTGGAGAAGAAGATCCAGCCGCTGGCCCTGCAGACCGAGCTGGCCATGAACCGGGTCGGCGACCTCGCCTCCCGCTACTACATGACGGGCCCCTCGCAGGACGTCAGCGCGCTGCTGGTCAGCGTGAAGCCGGGCACCCTGACCGAGCAGCTGACCATCCTGGACCGGCTCGCCTCGCAGGAGCGCAAGGAGCTCCAGGTCGTCATCGACGCCCGGAAGAAGTACGACGGCGAGAAGCAGAAGCTCGACGCGCTGATCGCGGCGGAGGTCAAGCAGGAGAAGGAGCTGGCCGCCAAGAAGTCGCAGATCAACGCCGAGATCAAGCGGCTGCAGGCGTCGATGCCGAAGACGGTCGTCAAGGTGGCCGGCTGCCCGACCATCAAGGGCGTGGTGAGCACCGCCGCGCAGACCGCCATCCGGGTGGCCTGCCAGCAGGTCGGTGACCCGTACGTCTGGGGTGCCGACGGACCGGACTCCTTCGACTGCTCCGGCCTCACCCAGTACGCCTACAAGGCCGCCGGGATCTCCCTGACCCACCACACCGGCGCCCAGTGGAACGAGGGCAAGTCCATCCCGCGCTCCGAGGCCCGCCCCGGTGATCTGGTCTTCTTCTTCAGTGACCTGCACCACGTCGGCCTCTATCTCGGTAACGGGCTGATGGTCCACGCGCCCCGGACCGGCAAGCCGGTCCAGGTCGCCAGCATCGACTACATGCCGGTCGCCGGCTTCCGACGGCCGAACTGACCCGACCCGCCGCGAACCCCCGGTCATCCGACCGGGGGTTCCGCGTATCCCCGACGCCGGGCGGCATGGCGGGTTGCGAATCGATAACGGCCGTCTACTCTGGTCCTTTGTCGGCCGCCGACAGGTCCGTCCATCCCGGGCGGCAGCGGCCGGCACCGCCGAGTCGCCTCCGGGCGAGCCGGGGACCCAGGTACGCCGGGGTGAATCCGCAACCACTGCGGTAGGGCGCTCCCTTCCCGCCCGAACCCGTCAGCTAACCCGGTAGGCGGTCGACGGAAGAAGGAGTCCGGAGCCCGGTGGCACACCATGCCCCGCGGCCACCGTCGTACCGGTCGACCCAGGTCGCCCGGCGGACGGCTGCGCCGCGCCCACGCTGGTCCCGCTTCACCACCGTCCTGGCTGCGCTGGCCGGCGCCGCCGTCGTCCTGACCGGTGCGCCCACGGCGGCCCACGCCGACCCCTCGGTCGCCGAGATCGAACGGCAGATCGACCAGGACTGGAACAGGCTCGAACCGATCATCGAGCAGCACAACGCCACCCGTCAGGACCTGGCCGCCAAGCGCCGGCAGGCCGACGCGCTGGCCCGGCGGATCGAACCGCTGCAACTCCAGGTCGACCTCGCGATGAACCAGGTCAGCGGCCTCGCCGCCGAGGCGTACAAGGGAGAGAACGTCTCCGCCGTCAACGCCCTGCTCGGCAGCGCCTCCCCCACCGAACTGGTCGACCAGCTCGAACTGCTCGACCGGTTCGCCGATCGGCAGCAGCGCGACGTGCGCGCGGTCAAGGACCTGCGGGACAAGCTCGCCGCCGAGAAGGCGCCGCTGGACGAGATGGTTGCCCAGCTGAGCCGCACCGAGGCCCAGCTGGCCGCGAAGAAGAAGCAGATCAACACCGAGATCGACCGGCTGCAGAAGCTGCGGCTCAAGGTCTACGGCAGCGGTGGCGGCGGCAAGCTGCGCCCGGCCCCGTGCCCGGCCGGCTACCCCGGCGGCCCGGCCGGGACGGCGGTGAAGTTCGCCTGCGCACAGATCGGCAAGCCGTACGTCTGGGGCGCCGAGGGCCCCAACTCGTACGACTGCTCCGGGCTGATGCTCGCGGCCTGGGCGAAGGCGGGCGTCTCGCTGCCGCACAACGCCCGCCAGCAGCGCCAGGTCACCGCCCGGGTCGGCCGGGCCGACCTGCGCCCCGGCGACCTGGTCTTCTACTACGCCGACCTGCACCACGTCGGCATGTACGTCGGTGGCGGCTGGGTGGTGCACGCCTCCCAGGCGGGCCAGCCGGTCAAGATGAAGCGGGTCGACGACGGGCCGGTCAACAGCTACGGCCGGCCACGCTGACCGCTCGCCGGGCTCCCGGGGTGCCGGGAGCCCGGCGCGGCGTCAGCGGGTGGGCCAGGTGCGCCAGTGCTGCCAGGAGCGGCTCGGGGTCGGCCCGCGCTGGCCCTGGTAGCGGGACCCGTAGACGGCGGAGCCGTACGGGTGCTCGGCCGGGGACGAGAGCCGGAAGATGCAGAGCTGGCCGATCTTCATCCCGGGCCAGAGCGTGATCGGCAGGTTCGCCACGTTCGACAGCTCCAGCGTCACGTGACCGGAGAAGCCCGGGTCGATGAAGCCGGCGGTGGAGTGGGTGAGCAGGCCGAGCCGGCCCAGGCTGGACTTGCCCTCCAGGCGGCCGGCGAGCTGGTCGCCGAGCGAGATCACCTCCAGCGTGGAGGCGAGCACGAACTCACCCGGGTGCAGCACGAACGGCTCGCCCTCGGGGACCTCCACCATCGAGGTGAGGTCGTCCTGCTGGATCGCCGGGTCGATGTGCGTGTAGAGGTGGTTGTTGAAGACCCGGAAGAGCTTGTCGAGCCGCACGTCGATGCTGGACGGCTGCACCAGCGTGGGCTCGAAGGGCTCCAGCGCGAGAGTGCCCGCCTTGATCTCGGAGACCAGGTCGCGGTCGGAGAGCAGCATCGGCACACCATATCGAGCGGACCGGGTGACCTGCGTGTCGGACTACGCGTTCGTACACGTGTTCGATAGGATGTCCGTATGGCTTCCTGGTCCGAATTCGCCGCTGACGAGCCCCGACTCGCCGACGGGATCCGCCTTCTCATGCAGCAGTACGGGCCGGGCTTCGGCTACCTGGCCACCGTCCGCGCCGACGGCGGGCCCCGGGTGCACCCGGTCTGCCCGGTGATCACCGACGAGGGTCTGTTCTGCTTCGTCGTCGACTCGCCCAAGCGGCGCGACCTCGAACGCGACGGGCGGTACGCGTTGCACTCGTTCCCGCCGGAGGAGACCGACGACGAGGCGTACGTCGCCGGGCGCGCGCAACCGGTCACCGACCCGGCCCAGGTGGCGCGGGTGGCCCGCCTCGGCCGGGCGGCGCCCCAGGTCGACTGGCGACTCTTCGAGTTCAGCGTCGACGTGGCGATGCTGACCCGCCGCGATCAGGGCGGGCTCGGTCAGTTCGGCGAGGGGCGGGGGTCCTCCGCCGTCCAGGTCTGGCTCGACCCGGGTGCGGCCCACCGCGGCGGCGACGCCGCCGGCGTACCCGATCGGCGGCCGGCCCGCCGCGGCCGCCACGGTTTCGACACCCGCCGCCCGGCGGCCTGAACGCCGATGCCGGCCCCGTCTTGAGCGACGGAGCCGGCATCGGCGTCTGCTGAGGTGCTACGCCGCGCGGTAGGCGTTCCACGCGGTCAGCATGCGGCTCGCCTGACCAGCGGTGAACTGGTACATGCACGAGTCGTAGGTGTAGTCCATGAAGTTGGTGATCGGGTCCACGCCGGCCGTGGTGCAGGTGTCCCGCCCGGTCGGGCACTCGAACGCCGGCGACGCCTCGGCCGGGGTGTCGCTGACGCTGTCACCCGAGCCGGAGCAACCACCCTGGAAGGTGTGGTAGAGGTTCAGCCAGTGGCCTACCTCGTGGGTGCCGGTGTCGCCCTGGTTGTAGTTGGCGGAGGTGCCGCCGGGCAGCGACTCGCTGAGCACGACCACGCCGTCCATGCTGTTCAGCTTGCGCTGCGGGAAGGTCGCCCAGCCGAGCAGGTCGTCGCCCAGTTCGCCCAGGTAGACGTTGAGCGTGTTCTTGCCGCCCACGCGCAGCGAGGTCTTCATCGACCGCTCCGCCGAGGAGCCCTGCACGATCGGGTACCAGGACGGGTTGGTCACCCGGTTGATCTTCTGGAGCTGGAAGCCGAAGGCCGTGGCCGCGCCACCGGTGGCGCCGCTGTAGGCCTGGTTCAGCACGTTGATCTGCGAGGTGATCATCGAGTCCGGGATGTTGCCGCCGGCGCGGGTGGCGTCCCGCTGGATGACGTGCACCACGACCGGGATGGTGACAGTGGCCAACGGGGCGGCGGCCTGGGCGCCGGCCCGGAAGCTCGCCCGCTCGCGCAGCGCGGTGGCGAGGTCCGCCTCGCGCTCACGCACCTGCTTGGCGGTCAGCTCGTTGGGCTCGTGCTTGGCGATTCCGCCCTTTTTGATCCGGGCGTCCGAGTGCACGTCGGCCGGCTCGACGCAGGCTTCCGTCGGGGCGGCGGAGAAGGCGGAAGCAGCGGGTACGACACCCACCGCAGCGGTGCTGAGCAGCAGCGCGAGGGTCGTCGACGCGACGCCGGCGGTACGCCGGGTCAGCAGGTTGGGACGGAGTCCCATGGGCCCACCTCTTTCTGGCGGCGCGACAGGGGGTATGTCGCACCGTGGTCGAGAACGTGGGGGTGACGTTACAACCGATCGACAGATTTGAGAACGATCATATGTTGCCGCTGTGAAACTTTTCGCTCTCCATCGATACGTAGCGCTCAAGATCGATTACTGGGAGCGGGGCTCCGGGCGTGGCGGGGGTACCTGGGTGCACGGCGGCGGTCACCTCGGGTACAGTGGTGCCGCCTGCGGGTGTAGTTCAATGGCAGAACATCAGCTTCCCAAGCTGACAGTGCGGGTTCGATTCCCGTCACCCGCTCCAGCGTGAGGCCCCAGCTCAGGACAGGTTTCCTGGCTGGGGCCTCAGTCGTTGCTACCGCTTCTTGCGCTGGCCGTGCCCGCTACGTGCCCGATCCCTGCTCTGCTTGATCTGTGAGCTGAGCGCGTCAGCGATGTGCTCGTCACGCTCGCGGGCGGTGTGCTGGTAGATCATCGCGGCGCGGGTCGACGCGTGGGCCCATCCGGGCCTGGCACGTCGTGGCCGGGGCAGGCGACTCCGAGACAGGCAACGTGCTCCGGTGGCAGTTCGACAGCGAGAGGAAGCCCCGCAGATGGTGAAGCGTCTCGTCCAAGCCGACGGTGGGCAATGGCGTGAGCACACCGGCGACGTGGCCACGCAGCCCCCGAGGTGAGGCCGGCCGGCTGCAAGCGGTGTCGGGCCGCGGAGACTGCGCGACAGGCCAGTCGGGACCCTGGCGACACTCCGCCGAGTGTCGATGGAGCTGGGCGTGGTGGAGCAGCGGCACCAAGTCGAATTGGAGCCCTCGACGCCTCCTGTCATGCTGACGCGCATGCAGTCGAGAGCGTGGCTCAACAAAGATCATGACTTTGCACCAGGCAAGGAATTGTTCCGGTCCGAACGCAACTTTAGTGTGTGGGCCTACTCTCTGAGCCACAGTCAGTTGCTGCTCCGCACACGAACGGTGGCAGTCCCCGGGCACCGCGAGTCGCGAATCGATCTCCTGTTCAAGCCAGTCGACGCGATGAAGACGCGGATGGACTACGACGGCTTGGTCCTACGGTGTGCCACCACTGAGGAGCACGAGCGCATCCTGCGCGAGACCGGCCGCACGGCCGATCACAACAGAGCCTTCATCATCATGTCGGGCGATTCGCTGGACTACGTGGTCTCAGCGGCCGTCGGCTGGCAGGAAGACGATCAGGAAGACCGCGATCCCAGCGCCCTCGCCTTCTTCGTAGGTGCAACGGACCCCACCCAGCTATTGCCCTCCGACTTGCCCGTCTCTTGGAGCGCGACCCAAGCAGCGCAGTTGCGTGACTAAGTCCGCCGTCGCCAGAAGTGGTCAGCAGGTCGGCCGAGTTGAAGACCTCTCTCGCCTAAGGGACCGGCACTCGGTGGAGCGTCACCTGGGTCCCCGGACTGGTCTGCCACGTAGGTCCTGAGACCAGTCAGGCCGGCTGCCGACGGTCTAGAACTGCCGGAGGTTGTTGACACTTTGGGTCTCTGATCGTTGGAGATTCCGTGCCCCCATCGCTCGAACAGCAGCGGGATCGCCAGGCCCGGCGACGGCTGGCGATCCTGCGCCATGCGGAAGAGATCAGCGGCAACGTGGCAAAAACCTGCCGCTACTACGGCATCAGCCGCACCCGGTTCTACATCTGGCAGCGCCGCTACCAGGAAGAAGGACTTGCGGGGCTGCGCGACCGCTCCAGCCGGCCGCATAACAGCCCGAGGGCCACCCACGCTGACGGCATGGCGAACGGCCCGGCGCTGCTGTCGGAGGCCCGGATGCTGGCGGTGGCGGCCGAGCATCCGCTGGTCGACGCCGAGTCGGTCTCCCTGGAGGCCCTCGCCGATCACCCCGTGGTGCAGTACCCGGCGGTGACCTCGGCGGAGTTCAAGCGGGACCGCACCCCGGACCGCACGCCGTCCGGCCGTCCGGTGCCGAAGGGGCCGGTCGGCAACACCTTCTCGGAGATGCTGTCGCTGGTGGCGATGGGCCGAGGGGTGCTGCCGGTCGGCGAGCACACCCGGCGGTACCACCCGCGTCCGGACATCGCGTACGTGCCCATCCGCGACGCGCCGCCGATCCAGCGCGGCCCGGTCTGGCTGGAGACCAACACCACCGAGCGGGTACGCGAGTTCGTCCGCGCGGCGGCGGACACCACGCAGCGGCGGTGACTGGCAGGATGCCCGGCATGCGGGTGCTGGCGGAGATCCGGGCGCTGGTCGAGTCGATCGTGCCGCTCGACGAGCTGGAGGCGGCGCACCGCGCGCAGTGCCTGGACTGGCTCGCGGCGACCGACGACGTCTTCCGCCGGGTGAAGCCCCGCACGCCGTCGCCGCACCTGGTCGCGTACTTCCTGCTGCGTGATCCCGCCGACGGCGGTGTCCTGCTGGTCGACCACCGAAGGCCGGGCGGTGGCTGCCCACCGGCGGTCACGTCGAGCCCGGGGAACACCCGGCCCAGACGGTACGCCGAGAGGTGGTGGAGGAGCTGGGCGTGCCGGCGGTCTTTGCGCCGGTGCCGGGCGAACGCCCGCTCTTCATGACCGTCACGCCGACGGTGGGCCCGCCCGAGGACCGGCACGTCGACGTGAGCCTCTGGTACCTGCTGGAGGGCCGCCGGGATCAACCGCTCACCCCCGACCCGGAAGAGTTTCACGCCGTGCGGTGGTGGACGCCGGCTCAGGTGGCCGCAGCGGACCCGGCCACCCTCGACCCGCACCTGCCCCGGATGATGACCAAGCTGGCCCTGGCCTGACCGGAGGCTCAGCCGACGACCAGCGTTGAGATACAGATGATCGATATATGAACAGACCGTGTCGGCTGGCCCCGGCCGCCTCGGGCCGTACCCTGGCGGTCATGCGGATTGGCATCGTGATCCTTCCCGACCAGCGCTGGTCGGAGTCGCAGCGCCGCTGGCGCCAGGCGGACGAGTGGGGCTTCGACCACGCCTGGACCTATGACCACCTGGGCTGGCGCGACCTGGTCGACGGCCCCTGGTTCGACTCCATGGCCACCCTGACCGCCGCCGCGACGGTGACCTCACGAATCCGGCTCGGCACGCTGGTCGCCTCGCCGAACTTCCGGCATCCGGCCGCCTTCGCCCGGCAGGTCACCGCCCTCGACGACGTCTCCGCCGGCCGGGTGCTGCTCGGCCTCGGGGCGGGCGGCATCGGCTTCGACTCGGCGGTGCTGGGCGGCGAGACCCTGCCGCCCCGGCAGCGGGTGGACCGCTTCGCCGAGTTCACCGAGCTGCTCGACCTGGTGCTGCGGGAGGACGGCACCACCTGGCGCGGCGACTGGTTCGCCACCGTGGACGCCCGCAACAACCCGGGCTGCGTGCAACAGCCCCGGGTGCCGTTCGTGGTGGCCGCGAACGGTCCCCGGTCGATGCGGCTGGTGGCCCGCTTCGGCCAGGGCTGGGTCACCACCGGCACCGATGCCGAAGACCTGACGAGCTGGTGGGACGGGGTGGGGCAGCTCTGCTCCCGGCTGGACCAGACGCTGGACGCCGCCGGCCGGGACCCGGCCACCCTGGACCGCTACCTGTCGCTGGACTCGGCGCCGGCCTTCTCGCTGAGCAACGCCGACTTCTTCGCCGAGCAGGTGGCCCGGGCGGCGGCGCTCGGCTTCACCGACGTGATCACGCACTGGCCCCGGGCCAGTAGCTGGTACGCCGGCGACGAGGCGGTCCTGGTGGACGTCGCCACCCGCCTCCTGCCCGAGCTGCGCACCGCCTGAGCCGGGCGCGGGGCGTACCTCAGGTACTGAGGTCTCCGGTGGCGACGCCGCCGTCGCCCGCGGAGACCAGCCGGAAGCGGAGGCAGACGATCTCGGTGTCGTCGGTGACCGGGGTGCCGACGCGCGCCCAGTAGGCGGCGTGCCCCTCCCGCCACTCCTCGATCGAGCGGTCACCCTCACCCTCGGAGCGGGCGAAGTCCCATCCGACGTCGGCGAAGCGGACCACCTCGACGCCGGTGACCTCGACGACTCCGGCGAGCGCGTCGGCGTCGTCCACCAGGACGAGTCGTTCGCCGACGTGCTCCAGCTCCTCGCCCTCCTCGGCGTACTCGGTGAGCAGCCCGGCGGTCGCCGTCTTCACCCCGGCCAGCACCAGCGTGTTGAGGTTGGTCCGCATCGGCCCCGGGGTGCCGAGGGCGAGCGCGCGGAGTTCACCGATGCGAGGCCACATCCTGCCGAGGTTACCCAGCGCCGATTCCCCGTCGTCGGGAATTGGCGTCGGTGGCTACGGTGAGGGCCGGCTGAAGGAGACCGACGATGGTGGACCGACGCGCTGTGCTCATCCCCGGCCGGGCCTACGACACCCGGTATCCGTTGTTCGCGTACACCGGCGAGGTGCTGCGGCGGACCGGCTTCGACGTCCACGAGATCACCTGGGCGGTGCCGGAGCGCTTCGCCCCCGACCGGGACGGCCCGGCCGCGGCCGTCGAGTGGGTCGTCGAGCAGGTCGATCAGGCCCTGGGTGAGCGGACCGACCTGCTGGTCGGCAAGTCGCTCGGCTCGCTGGCCGCCCCGCTCGCCGCTGACCGTGGGCTCCCCGCGGTCTGGCTGACCCCGCTGCTGCACCGGCCCGAGGTGGTCGACGCGCTGGGCCGGGCGGAGGCGCCGTTCCTGCTGGTGGGTGGCACCGCCGATTCCTCGTGGGACGGCGCGGTCGCGCGTCGGCTCACTCCGCACGTGCTGGAGATCCCGGACGCCGATCACGGGATGCTGGTGCCCGGCCCGCTGGCCCGCTCGGCCGAGGCGCTGGGCCGGGTCTGCACCGCGGTGGAGGAGTTCGTTCAGATCAGCTGACCGGCGTATCCGGCGGCGGCGAGCACCCGTTCGTCGCCGGTCGCCGCGTGTGCGTCGAGCACCGCGTCGGCCAGCTTGACCACGTGCGCGTCGCCGTGGCGGGCGGCCCGGGCGAAGACCTCCGCCGGGGTGCCGGGGGTGACCGCCGGGATCGCGGTGCCGCGCGGCGGGGCGTACACGGCGGTCACCGCCGCCGTGGCGGACCACGCCGCGGTGAGGCTCGGCGCCCAGAGCGCCGGATCGAGCGCCGGCAGGGTCCGCAGCACCGCCGTGGGCGCGGTCACCGCGTGCACCAGCATCACCGGGTCCTCGTGCCCGTATCGCAGATAGTCCAGCGCGGCCCGGTGCACCAGCGCGACCAGCCCCCGCTCCGCGTCGGCGGGCGTCCGCGCCGGGCGCGGCGCCGCCACCGCCCCCTCCCACCCGGGTACGCCCGGCAGCCGCGCGAGCCGGTCCCGGATGCCGCCGGTGCGGTCGTCGAGCCGGGGTACCGAGGTCAGCGCGGTGGCCGCGTCGGGACCGTCCGGGCGGGACACCGCGTCGAGGCGCAGCCCCGGCACCGGCTGCCAGCGGGCCGCCCAGTAGCCGAGGGCCTGACCGAGTTCGGTCAGCCGGTCCGGGCCGGCTCCGCCCTCGCGCAGCGCCCGGACGGCGTGGCCGACCCGGATCACGCCGTGGGTCGCGCCGGCCGCGATGCCGGGCAGCAGCCGGGGCCACCAGGTGCCCAGCACCTCGGGCCAGGGGTGCTCGCGCAGCTCCCGGTCGAAGTGTGCGAGCCAGTCGCCGGCGCGTCCCGGGTCACCGAGGGCCTCCCGCCAGTCCTCGATCCGTCGCCGGCCGCGCGGCAGTTCGTCGAGTCGGCGCAGGTAGTCGTCCAGCCAGCGGTGCACGCTCCGGTCGTGCCCGCGCCGGACCAGCGCCTCGACCGTCATCGGTCCGTGGTTGGAGAGCCAGCCCTCGAACTCGGGGCCGGTGCGGTGCAGCCGTCGGTACGCCTCGTCCAGGATGTCGTGGTCCATGCGCCGATCGTCGGACCTCAAGCGCGCTTCAGGTCAAGGGTGCAGCCGGGCGGCGTCGAGCAGCCCGTGCAGGCGGAGTTCCCGGGTCACCTCCGGCGGGCAGTCCCGCACCACGGCCGAGGCGCCGAGCCAGGTGGCGCCCCGGGCGGCGCAGATCTCCCGGATCGCCCGTAGCTGCGCTCCGGTGGCGACCCAGTCGTCCACCGCCAGCACCCGGTCGTCCGGCCCGAGTCGCCGGTCCACGACGGCCAGGTCCACCTGTCGGCCGCGGAAGTCCGACTCACTGCGGGCCCAGGTGAGCGGACCGGCCGGCAACCGGCCGTCGCCCGGCTTGTGTGCCGGGACGAACCCCACCCCGAGGGCGGTCGCGGCGAGCGGACCGAGCATCAGCCCGGTGACGGCCGGGGCCACCACCACGGTCGGCCGGGCGTCGCGGAACGGCGCGACCAGCGCCGGCCCGAGTCCGGCCAGCACCTGTGGGTCCCGCCACCAGCCGGAGACGTCGCTGACCAGGTGGCTGCTGCCCGGGCCCGGATCGACCCAGCGGAACAGCTCGGTCAGCCGTCGGCGCAGCTCATCGGGCATCCGTCCATCCTCGCCCAGCACCGCCACCCGGGAGTCGCTGGCCCGTCCGGCCCCCGTGACCTCGGATGATCGGATACACGTATCGCTGCAATACGGGCCATACCACCATGATGACGTTGACTTCGGAAGTGCTTCTCTCGTTACGGTCCGACCCGGTTTGTTCAGCTGACGAAAGGACCGGTCCGGTGGCTGGTAGGCACTCCCGTACCCGCATGTTCTCCTCGCCGGCCGGTATCGCCGCCACCGCCGCCGTGGGCGTCGCGCTCGCCGTCGGCGGCACCGTCGGCGCCGTGCAGCTGGCCTCCGGCGAGGCGGCGGCCCCCGTCGTCGCCGACACCGTGCCGGCCGCGGTCAGCCCCAGCGCCACCGTATCGCCGAGCGCGACCGCCAGCCCGTCGCCGACCGTCACGGCCAGCCCGAAGGCCACCCGGTCGGCCCAGGCGGCCTCGCGCGCCCGGACCCGCACCGCCGCGCCGAAGCCGAGCGCGACGAAGAAGGCCGCCCCGAAGGTCACCGTGGTGCAGAGCGGCTCCTGCGGCGCGTCCTTCTACGCCGAGGGCCAGCTGACGGCCAACGGCGAGAACTTCAACCCGAACGCGCTGACCGCCGCGCACAAGACCCTGCCGTTCGACACCCGGGTCCGGGTCACCAACCCGGCCAGCGGCAAGTCGGTGACCGTCCGCATCAACGACCGTGGCCCGTTCATCGAGGGGCGCTGCCTCGACCTGTCCCGGGCCGCGTTCGAGACCATCGCCTCGGCGAGCCTGGGTGAGCTGACCGTCAAGTACGAGGTCCTCGGCTGACGGCGATCGGCCCGTCATGACCGACCGGCCGGTCGGAACACCCTCAATCGACGGGTCAGGTTCATTCACCGGTGCACGTCCATCAGGCATGCTGTCCCTCGTACGCACGCATGCCTTCCAGACGGGCCGCGGCCCGCTGAGTCCCGGATCCCGCGCCGGCGTCGGCGCGGCCCTAAGCCTGCTCACGATCATCTCGGTGGCGGAGCTGGCCGACGGGCGGGAGGCGCACTACGTGGCGCTGATGATGGGCGCCCCCCTGCTGGCGGCGGCCTTCGCCTCCTGGCGGGTGGTGCTCGGGATCGGCCTGGTCGCCGTGGTGATCGGGTCCAGCTTTGCGCTGGCCGAGCCCACCGCGTCGCTGGTCACCGCGGTCGGCCTCGCCGGGATCGCCTTCGGCAGCGGGGTCGCGGCGGCGGTGGCGGCGCTGCGGCAGCGGCAGGCCGAGCAGATCGCCGGGCTGTCCAAGCTGGCGTCGGTCGCCCAGCAGGCGGTGCTGCGGCCGCTCGGGCCGCAGGTGGGCACGCTCGCGGTGGCCGGGCGGTACATCTCCTCGACGGCCACCGCGGAGATCGGCGGCGACCTCTACGAGGCCATCGACACCCCGTACGGCGTGCGGATGATCATCGGGGACGTCCGGGGCAAGGGGCTGGACGCGGTCCGGCTGGCGAGCATCGTGCTGGGGTCGTACCGGCACGTCGCGTACGAGCGGGCCGACCTGCGCGCGGTGGTGGCCGACCTGGACCGGGCGGTGGCCCGCAACGTGGGCGACGAGGACTTCGTCACGGCGGCCGTGGTGGAGGAGCGGGGCGGCACGCTGACCATCGTCAACTGCGGCCACCCGGCACCGCTGCTGCTGCGCCGGGGCGCGGTGATCCCGCTGGAGCCGCCCGCACCCGCGCCGCCCCTGGGCTTCATGCCGGTGGTCCGACCCCGGGTGGAACGGCTGGAACCCGGCGACCGGCTGCTGCTCTTCACCGACGGGCTCGGTGAGGCCCGGCGCGACGGGGAGTTCTTCCCGACCGCCGACCGGGCCTGGCGGCTGCTCGGGCACGGCACGGTCGGCGACGGGCTCGCCTCACTGGAGACCGCGCTCGTCGAGTGGGTGCAGGGCCGGCTGGACGACGACATCGCGCTGGTCCTGATGGAGTACACCGGCTCGCGTACCGGCGCGACCGTACCGGTGCCGAGCTGGGAGGTCGGCGCGGCGGAGGCGTGAGTCGCCCCGTCCTTCGCCGTCCCGTCGCCTCATCGAACGAGAGCTGAACCACAGGTGTGTAATCGCCGTCACTTCCCGAATCGGCTTGTCGGTGGCTACCGGTGAGTAATACAGTCTGGGTTACTGATCGGTAACACCTGTCCGGAAGCGGGGCCAGCGAGCATGACCCACTACAAGAGCAACCTTCGGGACCTCGAGTTCAACCTGTTCGAGGTCTTCGGGGCGGACCGGACGTTCGGCCAGGAGCCGTACTCGGACCTGGACGTCGACACCGCCCGCAGCTTCCTCTCCGAGGTCGACCGCCTGGCCCGCGAGGACCTCGCGGCCAGCTACACGGACAGCGACCGCAACCCGCCGGTCTTCGACCCGGCCACGCACACCGCGCCGCTGCCGGAGTCGTTCAAGAAGTCGTACCAGGCGTTCATGGACTCCGAGTTCTGGCGGCTGGACCTCCCCGAGGCCCTCGGCGGCACCAACGCCCCGCGGGCGCTCTGGTGGTCGCTCGCCGAGCTGGTGCTGGGCGCCAACGCCCCCATCTGGATGTACGCCTCCGGCCCGTCCTTCGCGCACGTGCTGCACGTCGAGGGCACCGAGCAGCAGAAGAAGTGGGCGCGGCTCTTCATCGACAAGCAGTGGGGCTCCACCATGGTGCTCACCGAGCCGGACGCCGGCTCGGACGTGGGTGCCGGTCGGACCCGGGCGATCCAGCAGCCGGACGGCTCCTGGCACATCGAGGGCGTGAAGCGCTTCATCACCTCCGGCGAGCACGACCTGAGCGACAACATCGTCCACTACGTGCTGGCCCGTCCGGTCGGCGTCGAGGGCGTCGGCGGCCCGGGCACCAAGGGCCTGTCGCTCTTCGTGGTGCCGAAGTACCACTTCGACGAGAACACCGGCGAGCTGGGCGAGCGCAACGGCGTCTACGCCACCAACGTCGAGCACAAGATGGGCCTGAAGGTCTCCAACACCTGCGAGGTGACCTTCGGCGAGCACGGCGTGCCGGCCAAGGGTTGGCTGCTCGGCGAGAAGCACGACGGCATCCGCCAGATGTTCATGATCATCGAGTACGCCCGGATGATGGTCGGCACCAAGGCGATCGCCACCCTCTCCACCGGCTACCTGAACGCCCTGGAGTACGCGAAGAACCGGGTGCAGGGCGCCGACCTGATCCAGCAGGCCGACAAGACCGCCCCGCGGGTGACCATCACCCACCACCCGGACGTGCGCCGTTCGCTGCTGCTGCAGAAGTCCTACGCCGAGGGCCTGCGCGCGCTGGTCTGCTACACCGCCAGCTGGCAGGACAAGGTCGCGATCGCCGAGGCGGCCGGTGACGAGAAGGCCACCAAGCTGGCCAAGCGGGTCAACGACCTGCTCCTCCCGCTGGTCAAGGGCGTCGGCTCGGAGCGCGCGTACGAGCTGCTGGGGCACGAGTCGCTGCAGACCTTCGGCGGCTCCGGCTTCCTGCAGGACTACCCGCTGGAGCAGTACGTCCGGGACGCCAAGATCGACACCCTGTACGAGGGCACCACCGCGATCCAGAGCCTCGACCTGATCTTCCGGAAGATCGTCCGGGACAACGGCAAGGCCCTGATGGCGGTCGCCGGCGAGATCCAGGAGTTCATCGCCACCGAGGCCGGCAACGGTCAGCTCAAGGAGGAGCGGCAGGCGCTGGGCAAGGCGCTCGCCGAGATCCAGACCATCCTGGGCGTGATGACCGGCTGGCTCGCCGAGGCGCAGGGCGGCGACGCCCGCAACCTGTACAAGGTCGGCCTGAGCAGCCGTCGCTTCCTGCTGGCCATCGGCGACCTGGTCGTCGGCTGGCTGCTGCAGAAGCAGGCGGACGTGGCGCTGCGCGCCCTGGCCGGCGAGGTCTCCACCGCCGACAAGGCGTTCTACACCGGCAAGGTGGCCGCCGCCCGGTTCTTCGCCCGCGAGGTGCTGCCCCGCATCGGTGCCGACCGGCGGATCATCGAGGGCACCGACCTGGAGATCATGGACCTCCCGGAGGAGGCGTTCTGATCCCCTCCGGTCTGATCGTCCCGATCCGACCCTGACGGCCGCGGCCGGCGAGCTCACGCTCGCCGGCC
>NZ_JBPQTL010000095.1:0-21592 GCF_051386295.1 Micromonospora sp. URMC 105
CGGCTGCTGGAGGGGGAGACCGCCAAGCTGCTCCGGATGGAGGAGTCGCTGGGCTCCCGGGTGGTGGGTCAGGCCGAGGTGACCGTGAGGGCGTCCTTGGTGTCGGCGAGGTCGACCTTGACGGTGTCGCCGTCGCGGATCGCCCCTGCCAGCAGGGCCCGGGCCAGCTGGTCGCCGATGGCGGTCTGGACCAGGCGGCGCAGCGGGCGCGCGCCGTAGATCGGGTCGTACCCGTGCTCGGCGAGCCACCCACGGGCCGCCTCGGTGATCTCCAGGCCGAGCCGGCGGTCGGCGAGCCGCCGCCGCATCCGGCCGAGCTGGATGTCGACGATGGAGCGCAAATCGTCGCCGCGCAGCGCGGCGAAGACCACGATGTCGTCGAGGCGGTTGAGGAACTCCGGCTTGAAGTGCGAGCGGACCACCGCGAGCACGCCCTCGCGGCGCTGCTCCTCGGCCAGCGTCAGGTCGCTGATCACCGACGACCCGAGGTTGGAGGTGAGGATCAGGATCGCGTTGCGGAAGTCCACCGTGCGGCCCTGGCCGTCGGTGAGCCGACCGTCGTCGAGCACCTGGAGCAGGATGTCGAAGACGTCCGGGTGGGCCTTCTCGACCTCGTCCAGCAGGATCACCGAGTACGGCCGGCGGCGCACCGCCTCGGTGAGCTGGCCGCCCTCCTCGTAGCCGACGTACCCGGGCGGGGCGCCGACCAGACGGGCGACGGAGTGCTTCTCGCCGTACTCGCTCATGTCGATGCGGACCATGGCCCGCTCGTCGTCGAAGAGGAACTCGGCGAGCGCCTTGGCCAGCTCGGTCTTGCCGACACCGGTCGGGCCGAGGAAGAGGAAGCTGCCGGTCGGGCGGTCCGGGTCGGCGACGCCGGCCCGGGCCCGGCGGACCGCGTCGGAGACCGCACCGACCGCCTCGGCCTGGCCGACCACCCGGGAGCCCAGCGACTCCTCCATCCGGAGCAGCTTGGCGGTCTCCCCCTCCAGCAGCCGACCGGCGGGGATGCCGGTCCAGGAGGCGACCACGGCGGCGATGTCGTCCGCACCGACCTCCTCCTTGAGCATCGCGCCGTCGGCCTGGAGCCGGGCCAGCTCCTCCTCGGCCGTGGCGAGCTCGGCCTTGAGGGCCGGGATGCGGCCGTAGCGCAGCTCGGCGGCGCGTTCCAGCTCGCCGTCCCGCTCGGCCCGCTCGGCCTCGCCGCCGAGCCGCTCCAGCTCCTCCTTGGCGGTGGAGAGCTTGGTGATGTGGCTCTTCTCGGTTTGCCAGCGCTCGGAGAGCGCGGTGAGCTGCTCCCGCTTGTCGGCCAGCTCCTTGCGCAGCCGCTCCAGCCGCTCGGCGGAGGCGGCGTCCGGCTCCTTGGCCAGCGCCATCTCCTCGATCTCCAGCCGGCGGACCGCCCGCTCGATCTCGTCCACCTCGACCGGCCGGGAGTCGATCTCCATACGGAGCCGGGAGGCCGACTCGTCGACCAGGTCGATCGCCTTGTCGGGCAGGAACCGGTCGGTGATGTAGCGGTCGGAGAGGGCGGCGGCGGCGACCAGCGCGGCGTCGGTGATCCGTACGCCGTGGTGGACCTCGTAGCGCTCCTTGAGGCCGCGCAGGATGCCGATGGTGTCCTCGATGGTCGGCTCGCCCACCAGCACCGGCTGGAAGCGGCGCTCCAGCGCCGGGTCCTTCTCGATGTGCTCGCGGTACTCGTCGAGGGTGGTCGCGCCGACCATCCGCAGTTCGCCGCGGGCCAGCATCGGCTTGAGCATGTTGCCGGCGTCCATCGAGCCCTCGCCCTTGCCCGCGCCGACGACGGTGTGCAGCTCGTCGAGGAAGGTGATGACCTGGCCGTTCGAGTTCTTGATCTCCTCCAGGACGGACTTCAGCCGCTCCTCGAACTGGCCCCGGTACTGCGCGCCGGCGACCATCGCGCCGAGGTCGAGCGAGACCAGCTTCTTGTCCCGCAGCGACTCGGGCACGTCACCGGCGACGATCCGCTGGGCCAGGCCCTCGACGATCGCCGTCTTGCCGACGCCCGGCTCACCGATCAGCACCGGGTTGTTCTTGGTCCGGCGGGAGAGCACCTGGATCACCCGGCGGATCTCCGAGTCCCGGCCGATCACCGGGTCGATCTTGCCGTCGCGGGCACTGGCGGTCAGGTCGACGCCGTACTTGGCCAGGGCCTGGTAGGTCTGCTCGGGGTCGGCGGTGGTGACCCGGCGGTCACCGCCGCGGACGGTCGGGAAGGCGGCCACCAGGTTCTCCTCGGTGGCCCCGACGGCCTTCAGCGCGCCGGAGACCGCGCCACCGACCCGGGCCAGGCCGGCCAGCAGGTGCTCGGTCGAGGTGTACTCGTCGCCCAGCGGCCGGGCGATCTGCTCGGCGGCGCCGATGGCGTTGACGAACTCGCGGGCCAGCGTGGGCTCGGCGATGCTGGAGCCCCGGGCGGCGGGCAGCGCGTCGATCGCGCGCTGGGTGACCCGGCGCAGCTCGGCCGGGTCGGCCCCGACGGCGCGCAGCAGGCCGGCGGCGGTCGAGCCGTCGGTGTCCAGCAGGGCCAGCAGCAGGTGCCAGGGCTCCACGGTGGCGTGGCCGCGCTGGTTCGCCAGCGCGACGGCACCGGTGATGGTTTCGCGGCTCTTGGTGGTGAGACGTTCCGTGTTCATGGGCTCCCCTGGATCGGCGTGTCCAGCAGTAAGGACGACACCAGAGTTGAGCGTATTCCGCTCAACTCCGGACTTGTGACCCGGGTCACTCGGCCCGCCGCCACCGCCAGTCGAACTCTCCGGCGGCGGGCGGCGGGCCCGGCAGCGGGGGGTCGGTGACGGCGAGGCCGGCCAGCAGCACCGCGAGCTGCCGCCGGCGCAACTGCCGGGTCCGGTCCGGATCGGGTACGCGGATCGCCGCGCAGCCCTCCAGCAGCAGCCCGACGTCCTGCACCACCAGGTCGGGCCGGAGCCGACCGGCGCCCCGCGCCCGCTCCACCAACCCCGCGGTGAGCTCGTTCGCCCGCGCCGCGTCCCGCCCCATCTCGGGCGTCGGGGTGAAGGTGCCGGCCAGGTGCACGGTCAGCGAGTGCACGTCGGCATCGACCACCCGTTCCAGGAAGCCGGCGAAGGCGGCCCAGTCGTCCGGGTCGCCGGCCGCCTCCTCGGCCGCCTCGATGTACCGCCGCAGGCCGTCGTGACAGAGCTTGCGCAGCAGGTCCTCCTTGCCGGCGTACCGCCGGTAGAGGGCGCTGATTCCCACGCCGGCGCGCTCGGCGACCGCGGCGATCGGCGCTTTCGGGTCGGCGAGGAAGACCGCGCGGGCGGCCTCCAGGATCACCGCGTCGTTGCGCGCCGCCTGCGCGCGCCTTCCGGCCAGCGGCGCGGTCGTCGGGTTCGGCATAGGTCGAGGATAGCAGTGGAACGGATCGTTCCGCTCTGCTACCGTAAAGCGGAACGAAACATTCCGTTCTGAGGAGCAGCGCATGTCCGGCACCGTCATCCGCCCGTTCCACATCGACGTCCCGCAGACCGCCCTGGACGACCTCGCCGACCGGCTCCGCCGGGCCGTCTGGCCCGGGGAACTCTCGGGCGTCGGCGACGCGTACGGCACGCCCACCGACCGGGTCCGCGAGTTGGTGACGTACTGGCTGGAGAAGTTCGACTGGCGGGCCCTGGAGACACGGCTGAACGCTCACCCGCAGTTCGTCACCGAGATCGACGGCGAGGACATCCACTTCCTGCACGTCCGGTCCTCCCGCACCGACGCCACCCCGCTCGTGCTTACCCACGGCTGGCCTGGCTCGGTGGTGGAGTACCTGGACGTGATCGCCCCGCTCACCGAACCCACCGACCCCACGGCGCCGGCGTTCCACCTGGTCATCCCGTCGCTGCCGGGCTTCGGCTTCTCCGGGCCCACCCGCAGCCCCGGCTGGAACCGGTACCGCACCGCCCGCGCGTGGGCGGAGCTGATGGCCCGGCTCGGTTACGACCGCTACGGCGCGGTCGGCAACGACGCCGGATCGATGATCTCGCCGGAGATCGGCCGCATCGACGCCGAGCACGTGCTCGGCGTCCACGTCACCCAGCTCTTCTCGTTCCCCTCCGGGGACCCGAGCGAGTTCCAGGGGCTCTCCGAGGCCGACCAGGCGGCGCTCGCGCACCTGCAGTGGTTCGTCGAGAACAAGTTCTCCTTCAACCAGGTGCAGAGTCAGCAGCCGCAGACCCTGGCCTTCGCGCTGGCCGATTCGCCCATCGGGCTGCTCGCCTGGAACGGTCAGCTCTTCGATCGGAGCCTGGACCCCGACTTCGTGCTCGCCAACGTGGCGATCTACTGGCTCACCGGCACGGCGGCCTCGTCGATCCGGTTCTACTGGGAGGACGCGCACACCACCGAACACCCGACCGGACCGACGACCAGCCCGACCGCGCTGGCGATGTTCCCCGGCGACTTCCAGTCGATCCGCCGCTTCGCCGAGCGGGACCACGGGAACATCGTGCGCTGGACGGCGTACCGGGCCGACGTGGCGGGGCGGGGCGACGTGGGCGGGCATTACGCCGCGCACGAGGCGACCGACGTGCTGGTCGCCGACATCCGGGAGTTCTTCGCCGGGCTCCGCTGAGCCGGCGGCAGGCGGGCGCCCGGTCGGGGATCCCCGGCCGGGCGCGCCCGCTCGCGGGACCGAGCCGGTGCGGAACGCTCGCCGTCAATCGCCCTCGACGGCCACCCGCACCCAACGCCGGTCCATGCCGGCGCCGGTGCCCAGCACCACTTCCCCCGGCCCGCGGGCGAAAACGGTGCCGTCGGCGAGGGTGGTCAGATAATGCTCCGGGCCGACCGGCCAGGCGACCGGGGTGTACCGGCCGTCGGCCACCACCCCGGCCCCGTACGGGCCGGTCACCGCGACCCGGCCGGATCCGATCGGAGCGACCGACCGGATCCGGGAGGGGTAGGACTGCGCCGGGACCGACTCCCACCGCCCCTGCCACCGCCAGAGCGCCGGGAAGTCCATCCGGTCGGACCGCTCACCCACCAGCCACACCTGACCGTCCGGAGCGACCGTCGCCCGCAGGACGGCGACCGTGCCGTCGGGGGCCGGCACCGGGCTCCGCTGCCAGCTCCGACCCCGGTCCGTGGAGACCGCCGCGTTCGGGCCCTCGTCTCCCACCCCCGCCGCCACCACCAGGTCGGCGGAGGACGCGACGGTGTTCAACCCCGGCACGGCTGGCTGGGCGGCCAGCGGGCGCAGCGCCGCACCGTCCCACTCGCCCACCCGGCCGGTCGCCTCAATCAGCTGGAACCGCCCCTGCGCGGCCCGCCACGCCGGCGGCTCCCCGTCGCTCCGCACGAAGCTCGCGCCGCCGTCGGTCGAGGTGTACCAGCCGTGCGGCTCGGCCAGCAGCGTCACCAGTCCGGGTGCGGTGTAGAGCTGCTGGTTGTCGGCCACCGGTCGCGGATGGGGCACCGTCAGCCAGGAGCGCCCACCGTCGAGGGTGGCGAAGAGCAGCGTCGGGCAGTTCCGGGCCGGCGGGCCACCGTCGCAGCCGGCGAAGAGCGCCCAGCCGTGCGCGGCGTCGGAGAACTCCACGACCGGGTCGTCGTACCGCTCGGCGGCGGCGACCCGGCCGGCGCGTACCTCGTCGAAGCCGGCGGGCGGCGGTGTCGGCACCGGCGCGGCGGAGTCCGGCGGCGGCGCGGGGGCCGACGGCGGGTCGCGGCGGACGTCGCCGATCGCCGAGCAGGCCGTCAGCGCCGGGACGGCCAGCAGGGCGGCCAGCGCCCGGCCGACTCGACAGATCATGACCGCCTCCTCGGGAGAGTAGCCTTGCCCGGGTGCGAGTACGTGTCGAACAGACTGCCCTACCGGGGATCGGCGTGCGTCACGATCTGGTGACGGAATCCGGTCGGCGACTGGGCGTGGTCTCCCACCGCAACGGCCGTCGTGACCTCGTCCTGTACGACCCGGACGATCCCGACTCCTGCCAGGCGGACATCCCGCTCACCGACGACGAGGCGGAGGCGCTGGCCGACATCCTCGGCGCGTCGCTGATGCTCGGCCAGCTCTCCGGCCTGCGCGAGCAGGCGGCCGGCCTGCTCACCGAGCAGATCGCCATCCCGGCGGGCTCGAAGTACGTCAACAAGCGGCTCGGCGACACCAAGGCACGCACCCGCACCGGCGCCTCGATCGTGGCGGTGCTCCGCCAGGGCGAGGTGAACGTCTCGCCCGATCCCACCTTCCGCTTCGCGGCCGGTGACGTGGTGGTCGTGGTCGGTACCCGCAAGGGTCTCGACGGAGTGACCGCCATCCTCGCCGACAGTGACCCGGACGGCTGAGGCGGATGCACGAAACCACCACACTGCTCGTCGAGGTCGGCGCGCTGCTGCTGCTCCTCGGGCTCCTGGGCCGGCTCAGCCGGCGGTTCGGGGTCTCCCCGATCCCCCTCTATCTCCTCGCCGGCCTGGGCTTCGGCCACGGCGGCCTGCTGCCCCTCAACGCCAGCGAGGAGTTCTTCGCCGTCGGCGCGGAGATCGGCGTCATCCTGCTGCTGGTCATGCTGGGCCTGGAGTACAGCGCCAACGAACTGGTCGGCAACCTGCGTTCGGCCGCGCCGGCCGGGCTGATCGACGCCCTGCTCAACGCGCTGCCCGGCTTCGCCTTCGCGCTGCTGCTCGGCTGGGACTGGGTGGCCGCCGTGGTGCTCGGCGGCATCACCTGGATCTCGTCCTCCGGGGTGATCGCCAAGGTCCTCGGCGACCTGGGCCGGGTCGGTAACCGGGAGACCCCGGTGATCCTCTCGGTGCTGGTCATCGAGGACCTGGCCATGGCGCTCTACCTGCCGCTGGTCACCGCGCTGCTGGCCGGCGTCGGGCTGGTCAAGGGTGGCATCGCCCTCGGCATCGCGGTGCTCACCGTGGTCGTCGTCCTGGTGGTGGCCATCCGGTACGGCCACCTGATCTCCGCGGCGCTCTCCGCCAAGGATCCGGAGGCGCTGCTGCTCGGCGTGCTCGGGCTGACCCTGCTGGTCGCCGGTGTCGCGGCCAAGCTCCAGGTGTCGGCCGCGGTGGGGGCGTTCCTGGTCGGCATCGCGCTCTCCGGGCCGGTCGCGCACCACGCGACCGAGCTGCTCTCCCCGCTGCGGGACCTCTTCGCGGCGGTCTTCTTCGTCTTCTTCGGGCTGGTCACCGACCCCCGGGACATCCCGCCGGTGCTGCTGCCGGCGCTGGCCCTGGCCGTGGTGACGATGGGGACGAAGCTGCTCACCGGCTACCTGGCGGCGCGCCGGGCGGGCATCGCCGAGCCCGGTCGCTGGCGGGCCGGCTTCGCGCTGATGCCGCGCGGGGAGTTCTCCATCGTCATCGCCGGCCTGGCCGTCGCCGCCGGCACCGTCGAGCCGCGGCTGGCGGCGCTCGCCACGGCGTACGTGCTGATCACGGTGGTGACCGGGCCGATGCTGGCGCGGCTGCCCGACATGGGGTGGTTCAAGGTCTGGCTGCGGCGGCGCGCCGCGATCCGCCGGCCCGAACCGGTACCGACCACCGACTGACCGTGCCCCGGCCGGGTCGGCCGTACGGACGACCCGGCCGGTCCGGCCGTTGTCGAATTGCTCCCGACAAGCTCTTCCGCCGGGCCACCGGTGACGGTTACCGTTCTGCCCCAGCAAGCCAGGGGTCCGCGGGTGGCCGGTGCGCCCCGCGGGCGCGAGCGGAAGGTTGCCGGTGAGCGTGCAGGATTCGACGTTTCACGGCTTCGCCAACCCCGTCGACCCGTCGCCGGCGGAGTTGCGGGCCTGGGCCTATCACCCGGACTCGGTGCCGCTGGCCTCGATGCCGCCCGACTGGGACCTGCTCGTCGCCGGCGACCACCTGGTGCTCACCCTCTTCGACCTGGCGATGGACCCGGCCTGCCCGGCCCGCCGGTTCGCCCTGCACTGCCTCTACATCTACGCGGCGGACGGCATCCGGACGAACTTCCGCGCCCACCCGAAGCGCCGCTTCCGCAAGCTGGTGGAGCAGGCCGAGCGGGAGGGCGACGAGCTGATGCGCAACTGGGCGCACAACAGCCGCGTGCTGCTGGCCCGGCCGGACCTCTTCGTGTACCACGACTGGTGCGAGGGCGGCCTGGTCCGGGAGAACCGCCGGATCGGCTAGATCGCCGCCGGGTCGCCGCGGCGCCCCCGCCCTCGCGCCGCCTCAGCTCGCGCCGATGCCGTTCACGGCGATCTCGACCGCGCGGCGCAGTTGCGCCAGCACCGGCCCGGGGTCGCCGGCGAACAGCTCGTCGACCTGCTCCGGCGCCTGCACCAGCGAGAGCATGGTGTTGACCACGGCGCCGACCAGCGCGCCGACCACGGCGGCCGCCTCGACCCGGTCGAGCCGGTCGGGGAACGCCGCGTGCAGCCGGGCCGCCAGCCGCTGCTGGGCGGAGAGCAGCCGTTGCAGCGCCATGCCCTGCACGGCCGGCACCGAGAAGACCATGCGCAGCCGCACCGGCACCGCCCGGTCGAAGACCTGGCCGAAGTGTTCGGCGCGCTCGAAGACGGCGGCCATCGCGCGCACCAGGACGTCGACGGGGGCGTCCTCCGGGCCCCGCTGGTCGATGACGGCGAAGGCCAACGCCAGCCGGTCCTCGGTGTCCGCGAAGAGGATCTCCTCCTTGCTGGGGAAGTAGCTGAAGAAGGTGCGGGCCGACACGTCGGCCCCGGCCGCGATGTCGGCGATCGTCGTCTCGTCGTACCCGCGTTCCTCGAAGAGCGCCAACGCCGTCGTGATCAACGCCTGGCGCGTGCGTTCCTTCTTGCGCTCCCGCAGCCCCGGACCCGTCGTCATGCCGACAGATTACTGCACCCCGCGCTTTTCTTCACTCATTGCAGTTTTGCACTCACTGTGGTTTTCTGTCGTCATGGAACGCATCCTCGACCGGCTCGGCCGGGCCACCGCCGGCCACCCGTGGCGCACCCTCGCTCTCTGGTTGCTGGCCGCCACCGCCCTGCTCGGTCTGGCGCAGGCGGGCGGCGGTCGCTTCGTCAACGACTTCCGGATCCCGGGTGCCGAGTCGCAGCAGGCCGCGGACCTGGCCCGAGCGGCCTTCCCGGAGTACGGGTCGGCCGGCGCCGAGGTGGTCTGGCACAGCCCCGACGGGGATCTGCGGGCCGCCGACCGCCGAGCGGCGATCGCGGCGATGACCGCAGTCGTCCGCCGCCAGCCGGGAGTCACCACCGTCGAGGACCCGCTCGCCGGTCAGGGGGTCCTCAGCCCGGACGGGCGCACCGCCATCGGCACCGTCCGGTACGGCCCGGAACTCGGCGACCTCGGGCCGGAGGCGTACCACCGGCTCGACGCGGCGGCGGAGCAGGCCAGGGCCCGGGGCGTGGAGGTGACCTTCCGGGGGCTCGTCGTCGACCTGGCGTTCGAACCCCGCACCGGCCCGGCCGAGGCGGTCGGTCTCGGCGTCGCCCTGCTGGTGCTGCTGGTGGCGTTCGGCTCGGTGGTCGCCGCCGGGCTGCCGGTCCTGGTCGCCCTCGCCGGGCTGGTGGTCGGCACCGCGCTCGTCCTGATCGCGAGTTCGCTGACCGAGATTCCCAGCGCCGCACCGATCGTGGCGGTGATGCTCGGCCTGGGCGCCGGCATCGACTACGCGCTCTTCGTCGTCACCCGCTACCGCGCGCACCTCGCCGACGGGCTGGCGCCGGTAGCCGCCGCCGGACGGGCGGTCGCCACGGCCGGTCACGCCGTCCTCTTCGCCGGGGCGACCGTCGTGGTCGCCATCCTCGGGCTGCTCTTCACCGGCATCCCGTTCGTCGGTGCGATGGGGATCGCCGCCGCGCTGACGGTCACCGCCATGATGCTCGCCGCCCTCACCCTCCTTCCCGCTCTCCTCGGCCTCCTCGGACCGCGCGTCAACCACTGGCCGCTGCCGCGCCTGCGTCCGGCTACCGCCGCGAACCCCCTGGTCGACCCGGCCGCCCGTGGCGGGTGGTGGGTGCGGTGGGGCCGGCGGGTGGACCGGCGGCGGGTCGCATACGGGGTGGGCGCCGCGATCGTGCTGCTGGGGCTGGCGGCGCCGCTGCTGACGCTGCGACTCGGCACGCCCGACGACGGGAACCAGCCGGACCGGTGGCCGCAGCGGCGGGCGTACGACACCGTGCAGCGGGAACTCGGACCGGGCTGGAACGCCCCGCTGGTGCTGGCAGTGACCCGCCCGACCGACGACTCACTCGCCCGGCTGACCGGAGCGCTCGCCGCCGACCCCGAGGTCGCCCTGGCCACCCCGCCGGTACGCAGCCCCGACGGCACGCTCGCGCTGCTCACCGTGGTACCCCGGCACGCGCCGCAGGACCAGCAGGTCAGCGACCTGGTGCACCGGATCCGGCAGACCGTCGGCGCGGCGGCGCCGGACGGGGCGCAGGTGGCGGTCGGTGGCCAGACCGCGTACATGATCGACATGGCCGACGCGGTCACCGCCCGGCTGCCCTGGGTGGTGCTCGGCGTGGTGCTGGCCGCCGGTCTGCTGCTGCTGGCGATGTTCCGGGCCCCACTGATCGCGCTGAAGGCTGCGGTGATGGCACTGCTCTCCATCGGCGCGGCGTACGGCGTACTGGTGGCGGTCTTCCAGTGGGGTTGGGGCCTGTCCCTGCTCGGGGTCGACCGGCCGGTACCGATCATGTCGGTGGTGCCGATGCTGCTGTTCGCGATCCTCTTCGGGCTGTCCATGGACTACGAGGTGTTCCTGCTCGCCTCGGTGCAGGAGGAGTACCGCCGCACCGGCGACCCGCACGGTTCGGTCGTGGCCGGGCTGGCCGGCACCGGCCGGGTGATCACGGCGGCGGCGACCATCATGGCGGCGGTCTTCGTCAGCTTCGCCGCCATCGACGACACCCTGGTGAAGATGATCGGGATCGGGCTGGCCACGGCGGTGCTGGTGGACGCGACCGTGATCCGGGTGGTGCTGGCGCCGGCGGTCCTCGGGATGCTCGGGCACCGGGCCTGGTGGCCGCTCCGGCGCTCCCCCTCGACCCTCGCCTGACCACCAACGGCGAACGGGCCGGGACCCCCCGTGGGTCCCGGCCCGCACGTCGGCGGATCGTCAGCGTTCCGACCCACCCTGCTTCCGGCGTCTGGCCTCGTCGCGCCCCTGGTCGACGCCGTGGTCGACCTGGTCGCTGAACCTGCCGTCCCTGATCGCCTCTGAGAAACCGCCCTTGGTGACCCGGTCGAATCTCCGCCGGACGTTCTCGGCCACCTCGTCGAGCCGGGCCTCCGCCTGCTCGGCAACCCGCTTCGCCGATTCCGTCATGGCTTCCCCCCGCCATCGGGGTCCGGATTGAGTTGGTTGGACCTGATTCGAGGCTAACGCAAGGGTCCGGATCGCCGCCGGAGAACCGGGGAACCGGCAGTGGTGGCCCACTGCCGGCACGGCGAAAACGGGCGCGCCCGACCACCAGAGGCGGGCGCGGCAGCAGTCAGCGGTCGGGCGTACGGCGGGGACGCCAGACGACCAGCGCGGTCGAGGTGCGGTTGGTCGGCACCAGGTCGCCACGGGGGAAGCTGGCCAGCGACTCCAACTCGGCGATCCGCCGGTACGCCGCGTCCAGTTCCGCCTCCAACCGGGCCACCCGCTGCTGCGCCTGCTCCAGCAGGCGCTCCAGGCCGATGATCCGCTTCACCCCGGCCAGGTTGATGCCGTCGTCCTGGCTGAGCCGCTGCACCTCGCGCAGCAGCACCACGTCGCGCACGCTGTAGCGGCGCCCACCGCCGGCCGCCCGGCCGGCCTGCACCAGGCCCAGCCGGTCGTACTGGCGCAGGGTCTGGGGGTGCATCCCCGCCATCCGCGCCGCGACCGAGATCATCAGCACCTTGGCCTCGTAGGCAGGGTCACCCGAACCGACGAACTCGCCCGACATCCCGCTCACCTCCGCACCCGATCAACCGGTCAACCGACCCGACGCACCCGCGCGTCAAGATGTTCCCGAGCCGCCGGCGGAGTCTGCTCGGCGAACGACTCCAGCGTCGCCCGCGCCTCGTCCGACACCGTCGCCGGCACCACCACGTCCAGCGTGACCAGCAGGTCACCGGCCCGGCCGTCGCGCCGGACCACGCCCTTGCCCCGGGCCCGCAACACCCGACCGGACGGCGTACCCGGCGGCACCCGCAGGGTCACCGCGCCGTCGAGGGTGGGCACCCGCAGGTCGGTACCGAGCACCGCCTCGGCGAAGGTGATCGGCACGGTCAGGGTGAGGTCGTCCCCGGTACGCCCGAACAGCTCGTCGGGGCGGACCTTCACCTGCACGAACAGGTCACCGGCCGGGCCGCCGCGGTCACCCGGCTCGCCCCGCCCGGCCAGCCTGATCCGCTGGCCGTCGGCCACCCCGGCGGGGAAGCGCACGTTCAGCGTGCGGGTCTTGGTGACCCCGCCGGTGCCCTGGCACTCCGGGCACTTCTCCTCGACCACGGTGCCCACGCCCTGGCAGGTGCGGCACGGCTCGGAGAAGCTGAACGAGCCCTGGTTGCGGGTGGTCACCCCGGCGCCGTGGCAGACCGGGCAGGCCTTCGGCCGGGTGCCCGGCTTCGCGCCGTCGCCGTGGCAGGTGTCGCAGACCCCGGGAGCGCGCAGCGTCAGCGGGACGGTAACCCCGCGTACCGCGTCGTCGAAGTCGAGCGCCACCTCGGTCTCCACGTCCCGGCCCCGGGCCGGGCCACGGGGACGCGCCGGACCACCGGCCCCCCCACCGCCGGAGAAGATCGAGCTGAACAGGTCGGTGAAGCCACCACCGCCGAACCGGGTGTCCGCGCCACCGGCGCCGGCGCCGCCGAAAAGGTCGGAGACGTCGAACGGCACCCCGCCGGGCTGCCCGGCCCCGCGGGCGCCCCGCCGGAACGCGCCCGAGCCGAACAGCGAGCGCATCTCGTCGTACTCGCGGCGCTTGGCCTCGTCGCCGAGCACCGCGTACGCCTCGGAGACGGCCTTGAACCGCTCCTCGGCCTTCGGATCGCCCGGGTTGTGGTCCGGGTGCGACTCCCGGGCCAGCTTCCGGTACGCCTTCTTGATCTCGTCCGAGGAGGCGGACTTCTGCACGCCGAGCATGGCGTAGTAGTCCTTCTCGATCCAGTCCTTGGAACTCACCGGTCCACCCCCTTCCGCCTGATGTGGCCCGGTAGCCCCGACGCATCACCTGGACGCAGGTCGGCTCGTCCACGTCGGCCGAGGTCTGGTGCGCGACCGCCTCGTGCCGGGTCGGGTCGAACGGGTCGCCCTGCTCCCCGAAGGGAGTCAGCCCGAACTTGCCCAACGCGGTGGTGAGCTGCTCGGCCACCGTGCCGAACGGCCCGACCAGGTCGCCGTGTTCCCGGGCCCGGTCCAGGTCGTCCAGGATCGGCAGCAGCGCGGCGAGCACCGAGCCGGTCGCCTGCTCCTGGACCAGACCGCGGTCGCGGTCGACCCGCTTGCGGTAGTTGGCGTACTCCGCCGACACCCGCTGCAGGTCCCGGGTCCGCTCGTCGAGCTCGGCCCGGAGGGCCTCCAACTCCGCACCGAGCGGGGAGCCCGCCGCGCCGCCGTCGACCGGCTGCGCGGGGGCGTCCACCACGGGCGGGCCGACCGGCGCCGGACCGCCGACCGTCTCGACCTCGATCTCGTCGACCACGACCTCGGCCTCCTCGACCAGGCCCTCGGCCGGGACGTCCGCCCCGGCGTCGGCCGCGGCGGGCGCCTCCTCGGTCTTGCCGATCTTGCGGTTGTTACGGATGACGACCCGCGGCCCGTCGCCGGTGGCCGGCTCGGCGGGCGCGGAGCCACCCGGCGTCGACCCGGTGGAGCTCGGGTCGGCGGCTCGTGGCTTCTCCGTCATGCGACTACCTCGATCCCTGTGCAGTGAGTCCGTGGCGGGGACGCAGCGTCACTTCTTGTCCTCGTCCACGATCTCCGCGTCGACCACGTCGTCCGCGCCGCCGGCCTGCGGGCCACCGGTGGCACCCGCGCCCGGGCCCGCCGCGCCGGGCTGCTCGCCCTGCTCGGCCTGCTGCGAGTAGAGCAGCGAACCGGCCTGCTGGGAGACCTGCGCCAGCCGCTCGTGAGCCGACTTGATCTTCTCGATGTCCTGGCCGCCGAGCGCACCGCGCAGCTCGCCGAGGGCCTCGTTGATCTGGTCGCGGTTCTCGCTGGGCAGCTTGTCGCCGCTCTCGGCGAGGAACTTCTCGGTCTGCCACTGGAGCGCCTCGGCCAGGTTGCGGGTCTCCGCCTCCTCGCGCCGGCGCTTGTCGTCGTCGGCGTGCTCCTCGGCGTCCCGGCGCATCCGCTCGATGTCGTCCTTCGGCAGCGAGGAGCCGCCGGTGATCGTCATCTTCTGCTCCTTGCCGGTGCCCAGGTCCTTCGCGTGCACGTTCACGATGCCGTTGGCGTCGATGTCGAACGTGACCTCGATCTGCGGCACGCCGCGCGGCGCCGGCGGGAGGCCGGTCAGCTCGAAGGTGCCGAGCTTCTTGTTGTACGCCGCGATCTCCCGCTCGCCCTGGAAGACCTGGATCAGCACCGACGGCTGGTTGTCGTCCGCCGTGGTGAAGACCTCGGAGCGCTTGGTCGGGATGGTGGTGTTGCGCTCGATCAGCTTGGTGAAGATGCCGCCCTTGGTCTCGATGCCCAGGCTCAGCGGGGTCACGTCGAGCAGCAGGACGTCCTTGACCTCACCCTTGAGCACACCGGCCTGGAGGGCGGCGCCGACGGCGACGACCTCGTCCGGGTTGACGCCCTTGTTGGGGTCCCGGCCGGTGAGCTGCTTGACCAGGTCGGTCACGGCCGGCATCCGGGTCGAGCCGCCGACCAGGATGACGTGGTCGACGTCGGAGACCTTGATCCCGGCGTCCTTCACGGCCTGCTCGAACGGGCCCTTGCAGCGGTCCAGCAGGTCCTGCGTCATCCGCTGGAACTCGGCGCGGCTGAGCGTCACGTCCAGGTGCAGCGGGCCGGCCGAGCCGGCGGTGATGTACGGCAGGTTGATGTTGGTGGTGGTGGCGGCCGAGAGCTCGATCTTGGCCTTCTCGGCGGCCTCACGGAGCCGCTGCAGGGCCATCTTGTCCTGGCCCAGGTCGATGCCGTGCTCGCCACGGAAGGTCTTCACCAGGTGGTCGATGATGCGCTGGTCCCAGTCGTCGCCACCGAGGTGGTTGTCACCGCTGGTCGACTTGACCTCGATGACGCCCTCGGCCAGCTCCAGCAGCGACACGTCGAAGGTGCCGCCACCCAGGTCGAAGACCAGGACGGTCTGCTCCTTGGAGCCCTTGTCCAGCCCGTACGCCAGGGCGGCCGCGGTCGGCTCGTTCACGATCCGCAGCACGTTGAAGCCGGCGATCTCACCGGCCTCCTTGGTGGCCTGGCGCTGACCGTCGTTGAAGTAGGCGGGGACGGTGATCACCGCGTCGGTGATCTGCTCGCCCAGGTACGCCTCGGCGTCCCGCTTGAGCTTCATCAGCGTCCGCGCCGAGATCTCCTGCGGGGTGTACTTCTTGCCGTCGATGTCGACGGACCAGTTGGTGCCGATCTCCCGCTTGACCGACCGGATGGTCCGGTCCGGGTTGGTCACCGCCTGGCGCTTGGCGACCTCACCGACGAGCACCTCGCCGTTGCGGGCGAACGCGACGATCGACGGGGTCGTCCGCGAGCCCTCAGCGTTGGCGATGACGGTGGGCTCACCGCCCTCGAGAACGCTGACGCAGGAGTTCGTCGTGCCGAGGTCGATACCGACCGCACGTGCCATCTTCGCTTCCTCGCTTCGTAACGTTGAGGCAGGTCAGGTGCCTGCCCGGCGGGTCGCCCGCAGCGACCGCACCACAAGTTGAGTGAACTTGACTCAATAGTGCCATGCCGCTGGCAAACCGCAAGTCGGGGTTGAGCCGACCCGACGCAACCCGACCGTTATTACCGTCCGGTTGTCTTCCCTTGCATCGGTCGGGCACGCTTTAGCGGTGACGACGAACGGCGATCCCGCCACCCGGTCCGGCGCGCCCACCGTCGCCGCCCGCACCGGGTCGCCGGACGCCGCCGAGGCGTCCCCCGACACCGCCGACGGCCTTCCGGCCGCGCTGACCGCGCTGCGGGCGGCGATCGGCGCTGCGAGCTTCCCGTTGACCCTGCCGTCGGCCGAGCCGGCCCGGCGTACCGCCTCGGCGCTGACCGACCAGCTCGACGACTACCTGCTGCCCCGGCTGGCCCGGCTCGACGCGCCACTGCTGGTGGTGGTCGGCGGCTCCACCGGCGCCGGCAAGTCGACCCTGGTCAACAGCCTGGTGCAGGCCCGGGTGAGCGCCGCCGGGGTGCTCCGCCCGACCACCCGCTCCCCGGTGCTGGTCTGCAACCCGGCCGACTCTGCCTGGTTCCGCCAGGGCGAGCTCCTGCCCGGCCTCACCCGCACCACCGAGCCGAGCGAGGACCCGCGCACCCTGCACCTGGTCACCGCGCCCGCGCTCCCCGCCGGGCTGGCCTTCCTCGACGCCCCCGACATCGACTCGGTGGTCGACGCCAACCGGGCCCTCGCCGGCCAGCTGCTGGCCGCCGCCGACCTCTGGCTCTTCGTCACCACCGCCGCCCGGTACGCCGACGCGGTCCCCTGGGAGCTGCTGCGCAGCGCCCGGTCCCGGGGCGCGGCCATCGCGCTGGTGCTGGACCGGGTGCCGCCGGAGGCCGCCGACGAGATCGCCGCCCACCTGTCGGAGATGCTCGCCGCCCAGAATCTCGGCGCCGCGCCGCTCTTCGTCCTGCCCGAGACCTGGGTCGACGGCCAGGGCCTGCTGCCGGACAAGGTCACCGCGCCGCTGAGCGCCTGGTTCGCCCGGCTGGCCGCCGACGCCGAGGCCCGGGCGGCGGTGGTCCGGCAGACCCTGGACGGCGCCCTCGCCTCGCTGCACCCGACCGTCGAGGCGCTCGCCGAGGCGGCCGACGAACAGGTCGCCGCCGTCGACGCGCTCGACGAGCGGGTGCGGGCGGCGTACCGGGGGGCGCACCGCAGCGTGGCGGAGGGGCTCAAGGACGGCCGGCTGCTCCGTGGCGAGGTGCTGGCCCGCTGGCAGGAGTTCGTCGGCACCGGCGAGTTCTTCCGCACGCTGGAGGCGCGGATCGGCCGGCTGCGCGACCGGGTGGTCGCCGCGATGACCGGGCGTCCCGCCACCGGAGCCAGCGAGCTGCGCAACGCCATCGAGTCCCAGCTGGTCACCCTGCTGCGCGGGGTGTCGTCCGAGGCGGCCGAGCACGCGTACACCGCATGGAAGGCGCACCCGGCCGGGGCGGCGCTGCTCGAACCGGGGCTGGCCCACCCCTCCGACGACTTCTCCGAACGGGCCGAACGGCTGGTCCGGGACTGGCAGCGCGGGGTGCTCGAACTGGTCAAGACCGAGGGAGGTGACAAGCGCTTCGTGGCCCGCACCGCCGCGTACGCGGTCAACGCCACCGGCCTCGCCGTCATGATCGCCGTCTTCGCCTCGACCGCGTTCATCCCTACCGGCCTGGAGGTGGCGACCGGGGCCGGCACCACCGTCGCCGCGCAGGCCGTGCTCCAGGCCATCTTCGGCGACCAGGCCGTGCGTACCCTCGCCAACAAGGCCCGGGCCGACCTGCTGGACCGGGTCCGGGCGCTGCTGGACGAGGAGGCGGCCCGCTACCTGACCCGCACCGGCGAGGCCCGGCCCGGCGCGGACGCCGGGGCCGAGCTGCGCCGGGCCGCCGGCCGGGTCGAGGTGGCCCGGCACCGCAGCGGTCTGGCCGACGGCGACGGCGACGGCGCTCTGCCCACCCCGAACGGTGGCCGCCGGTGACGGGCATCGTCGGCCGGATGCGCGAGGCGTTCCGGGGCGACCAGCGGGTGGACGCCGACGACCTGGTGGCCCGCCTGGACGCGGTCCGCCGGTTCCTCACCGCGGTGGACGGCCAGGTGCCGGACTCCCGCCTGGTCACCGCGCACACCCTGGTCGAGCGGGCCGGCACCCGGCTGGCGCTCTCCCGGGACCACACCGTGGTGGCGCTCGCCGGCGCCACCGGCAGCGGCAAGTCGAGCCTGTTCAACGCGCTGGCCCGGCTGGACCTCTCCCCGGTCGGGGTGCGCCGCCCGACCACCGGCGTGGCGCACGCCTGCGTCTGGGGCCCGCTGGACGGCGCCACCCGGCTGCTCGACTGGGTCGGGGTGCTGCCCCGGCACCGGTTCGTCCGGGAGAGCGCGCTGGACGCCGACGACGAGACCGGCCTGCACGGTCTGGTCCTGCTCGACCTGCCCGACTTCGACTCGGTGCAGCGGTCGCACCGGCTGGAGGTGGACCGGCTGCTCGGCCTGGTCGACCTGGTGGTCTGGGTGGTCGACCCGCAGAAGTACGCCGACCGGGTGATCCACACCAGCTACCTGCGCGAGTTCCACCGGCACCGGGACGTGACCCTGGTCGTGCTCAACCAGGCCGACCGGCTGTCGGCGACCGAGCTGCCCCGGGTCCTCGACGACCTGCGCCGGCTGCTCGACGCCGACGGGCTGGACGGCGTGCCGCTGCTGGCCACGACGGCGATCGACCAGGCCGGCATGACCGGGCTGCGGGAGGCGCTGGAGCGGGCGGTCGCCGAGCGGCAGGCCGCCCTGCGCCGGCTCTCCGGCGACGTGGACGGCGTCGTGGCAGGGCTGGGCGAACTGGTCGCCGCCGACGTGCCCCGCGACGTTCCGGACGACGACACCACCCGCTCGCTGGACCGCGCCCTGGCCGGCGCGGCCGGGGTGCCGGCGGTGGCCGACGCGGTCCAGGGGGCGTACCGGCACCGGGCCGGCTCGACGACCGGCTGGCCGGTGGTGCGGGGCTGGCGCAAGCTGCGGCCGGATCCGCTGCGTCGGCTGCACCTGCCCGGTCCGGCCGCCACCGACCAGCCGGAGGAGAGCCTGGTCGCCGCGACCTCGGTCCCCGACCCGACCGCCGCCCAACGGTCCGCCCTCGGGTTGGCCGTCCGCGCGGTCGCCGACCGCTGCGGCGCCGACCTGCCCGCGCCCTGGCCGGAGGCGGTCACCACGGCCGCCCGGTCCCGCCTCGACGACCTGCCGGACGCGCTGGACCGCGCGGTCGCCGGCACCGACCTGGGCATGGACCGCCGGCCGCTCTGGTGGCGGCTCGTCGGTGGCGTCCAGTGGCTGGTCACCTTCGCCGCGCTGGTCGGGCTCGGCTGGCTGGTGCTCGGCTACGCGTTGCGCGCGCTCGGGCTGCCCGCCCTGGACAACCCGCGGGTGGGCGAGGTGCAGCTGCCGACCCTGCTGCTGCTCGGTGGCCTGCTCGCCGGGCTGCTGGTGGCCGCGGTGACCCGGCCGGTGGTCCGCTGGGCGGCCCGCCGGGCCCGACAGCGAGCCGAGAAGCGCCTCACCGCCGCGGTGGCCGAGGTCGGCGAGGCGTACGTCCGCAGCCCGGTGCGGGCCGTCCTCGACCGTTACGGGCAGGCCCGGGACGCGCTGCGCGACGCCACTCGATGAAGGGCGCCCACGCGCCGGGTGTCCCGGCCGCCGCAGCGGCGTAGGGTCGGACCATGGCCACGCCACAGACCCCCTACGACGCGGTGCTGCACGCCGCCCGCGACGTGACGAGGCTGGACACCGCCCTCGACGCCGAGATGCTCGGCGCCGCGCTGCTGGGCAGCGTCTACGCGATCGCCGAGACCGACCGGGAGCGGGCCGTCCGGGAGTTCGTCTCCGGCTTCCTGGCCGCCACCGCCCGCCGCCGGACCGCCGCCGCGACCACCATCCGCTCGGTCTTCGCCGCGCTGGTGCCCGACGCCGAGGGCGCGGCGAAGGTCCGCCCCGGCGCCCAGGCCCCGGCCTGGTCCGGCCAGCTCGGCCGGGTCCACCTCACCGGCGCCTGGTCGTACGGCGACGTGTACGGCGACCAGACCTCCTACCTCGCCACCTTCGCCTACGACGACGCGACGGGCGGCCCCGACCACGCCCTGGTGGCGCTCGTCGACCACAACATCGGGATCACCAAGGACGTCTTCGTCGGCGGCCCGGCGGAGCGGATCCTCGAACAGGTCCGGCAGATGTGCGCCACCGACGACCTGACCTGGTTCCGCGAGGAGGACCCGGCCCGGATGCACGGGGAGGTGAGCCGGCACCTGACGGTCACCGACGACCTCGGGAGCCTGCCGGGCGAGGGTTCACTCGCCACCGACCGGGCCCTGGTCGGCGCCCGGCTGGCGGTGCTGCCCGGCGCGCCGGCCGACACCCTCACCTGGGACGCCGAGCCGCTCACCGGCGAGGAGCGCACCGAGCTGGTGCGCGTCTTCCTGGCGTCGCCGGAGGCGGCCCGGTTCGGCCTGGACACCCTGGACGGCGACGCCGAGCTGGCCTCGCTGCACTTCTGCCTGGGCCTGCTCTTCGACCACGCGGCAAGCTTCCCGGACGCCGACCCGCTGCGCTGGAGCCCGGCGGTGGCCGGGTTGTTCCTGCTGGACTGGGTGCACCGCCGGGCCGTGCTGGACATGGACGACGCCGCGATGCTGCCCCGGGTGCTGCGCGCCTGGGCGGCGTACGCGGGACACCGGCGCGGGCTGCCGGAGCCGGCCGTCACCCGGACCGACGAGGCGATCGAGGAGCTGGTGCCGGAGTTCGCCCGGCTCTACAGCACCGGCGAGCGGCGCAGCCCGGCCACCGCCGCGGTGGCGCAGCTGATGGCGGACGGCGTGGACCCGGACGACCCGGCCGCGCTGGACGCCTGGATCGAGGCCAACCGCCAGTGCCTCGGCGACGACACCGCCTGATGCGGTCGCGCCGCGCTCAGCTCAGCGCGGCGTAGACCAGGCCGGCGACCAGACCGCCGACCACGCCACCGACGACCACCTGCGCGACGGTGTGGTCCCGTAGCCGTACCCGGGACCAGGCGGCCAGGGCCGGCAGCGGCGCGGCGGCCAGCATCCGGGGACCGAAGGTCAGCGCCAGCACCACCACCGCGCCGGCCGCCACCGCGGTGTGGATCGACATCTTCCACCAGTGGCTGACGGTCACCGCCACCACCAGGCCGACCACCCCGGCCGCGACCAGGGCGAGCATCGGCCGGGGGGCACCGAGCGCCGCGAGCAGCGCCAGGCCGGCGGTGGCCGAGGCCAGCCCGAAGAGCAGGGGTACGCGGCGCTGCTCGCGCACGCCGACGTGGTGGTCGGTGAGGTGCCCGCGCCGCACCCCGCCGAGGATGTACGCGAACGGGATGCCGCTGGCGAAGACCGTGGCGAGCAGCGCCCAGCCGAGCCCGTGCACGCCACCGGCGACGTGCCAGCCGAGCACCAGGGTCAGCAGGGTGACCAGCACGGCGGGGGCGGTCACCTCGGTGAGCAGGCGGGCCAGCCGGGTCAGGGCTCCGGGCGGTACGGCGACGGGGCGGCGTCCATCGTCGTCACCGTCCCCGTCGACCCCGCCCAGCGCCCCGTCCCCGATCAGTCCCGACCGGTCCCGCGCCGGACCGGTTGCGCCGGCGCGGGCCCATGGCTCCGCTCAGCCGGCGTCGCCCGTCACCGTACCGCTCGGTTCGGGGGTGTCGTGGCTGGTCGGCGCGGTGGTGGTGCTGGCGCTGACCTTCGGTCCCCGGATGCTGGCCGCCGCGCCGCTGCCGGCCCTGGCCGCCT
>NZ_JBPQTL010000096.1:0-21551 GCF_051386295.1 Micromonospora sp. URMC 105
CGGACCGGCACCTCGCGCTCGCCATCCGGGGGTACGCCCCGGCGCTGCCCGGCCCGCCCGAACAGCTCATCGTCACCTCGGCGCCGCGCTGGCCGGCGTACGCCTGGTCCTTCCCGATCGGTGACGGGCGGGCGAACGTCGGGTACGGGGAGGTGCTGCGGGGCGAGCCGCTGAGCCGGGCGCACCTGCTGGACCGGCTCGCCGCGCTGCTCCCGGCGACCGACCCGGCCACCGTGACCGCGCTGCGCGCCCACCACCTGCCGCTGTCGACGCACCGGCCGTCGCCCGGCCGGGGCCGGGTGGTGCTGGCCGGCGACGCGCTCTCCCTGATCAACCCGTTCACCGGCGAGGGGATCTTCTACGCGCTGCTCTCCGGGGCCCTGGCGGGCGCGGGCGCCGCGGCGGCGCCGGAGCGGGCGGCCGACCGGTACGCCGGGGCGCTGCGCCGGCGGCTCGGCACGCACCTGCGGCACAGCTCGGTCGCCGCCTGGCTGGGCCGGCACCGGCGGGTGGTCGACGCCGCCGTCCGGGCGGCCCGCCGTGACGACCGGGTCTACCGCAACGTCGTCGAGTTGGGGCTCGGTGACGGCCGGCTGGACGCCCGCACCCTGGCCATGATCGGCATCGGTCTCTCGGCGCGTACTTAACCTCCGAGGTCACGATCGGCCGGGCGGGTCGCTACCCTGCTAGGTGATGACTCTGCGGAACCTCCTCTACTCCGTGTACGAGCGCCGGCTGACGGCGTCGCTCGCCGGCAAACCGGTGCCCCGGCACGTCGGTGTGATGTGCGACGGCAACCGCAGGTGGGCGCGGGAGATGGGCTTCGTCGACCCCAACGACGGGCACCGGATGGGCGCCGAGCGGATCAAGGAGTTGCTGCGCTGGTGTGACGCCGCCGGTGTGGGTCACGTCACACTTTGGCTGCTCTCCACCGACAACCTCTCCCGGCCGGCGGAGGAACTGGATCCGCTGCTCCAGATCATCGAGGACCTGACCACGGAGCTGGCCGAGGAGGGCAACCCCTGGCGGCTGCGGATGGTCGGCGCGCTCGACGTGCTGCCGGCGCAACACGCGCAGGCCCTCAAGGCCGCCGAGGAACGCACCCGGGACCGCACCGGCGGTGCCCAGGTCAACATCGCCGTCGGGTACGGCGGTCGGCGCGAGATCGCCGACGCGGTGCGCTCGCTGCTGCTGGAGCACGCCGCCACCGGCGGCACCATCGAGGAGCTGGCCGGCGCGCTGGACGTGGACCACATCTCCGAGCACCTCTACACCAGGGGCCTGCCGGACCCGGATCTGATCATCCGGACCAGCGGTGAGCAGCGCCTCTCGGGCTTCATGCTCTGGCAGTCGGCCCACTCGGAGTTCTACTTCTGCGAACTCAACTGGCCCGACTTCCGCCGCGTCGACTTCCTCCGCGCGCTGCGCTCCTACGCCACCCGGCAGCGCCGCTTCGGCGTCTGACGCCCGTCCCGTCCCGTCACCGCGGCGGCGGGACGGTGGCGGCCGGTCAGGCCGTCAGGTGGGGCAGGGCCCGGGTGAGGAAGTCGCCGAGCGCGGCGGGGGAGTCGAGGGTGAGGTCGGCGGCGTCGGCCACCTCGTGACCGGTCTCCGGGTTGGCCACGGCGACGCAGACGCCGAGGAAGTCCGGGTCGGCGGCGGCCCGGGCCCGCAGCGCGGCGAAGGCCTTGATGTCGGAGACGTCGTCGCCGAAGTACCAGGCGCCGTCGGCGTCCCGCACGATCTCGCCGATGACCAGGCCCTTGTCCTGGTCGACGGGCGGCTTGAGCTCCAGCACCATCCGGCCGGCCTGCACCTTGAGGCCCAGCCGCTCGGCCTGCGCCCGGCCCCACTGCTCGATCTGCGGCCCCAGGCCCGGCGCGGTACGCCAGTGCAGGGCGACGCTCAACCGCTTGAACTCGACCAGCGCGCCGGCCGGCAGCTCGGCCCGGGCCAGGTCGGCCAGCTCGGCCATGGTCGGCACCCAGGGCAGCGCGGCCGGCTCGGTGACGGTCTCGCCCCCGGAGTGGCTGTGCTCCAGGCCGTACAGGCCGTAGAGGTCGACGCCGGCGAGGCCGCCGAGGTGGTCGCGGAGGAACTCGACCGGGCGCGCGGAGACGATCGCCACCCGCTGCACCACCGGGGCGAGCGCCTCCAGCGCGGCGAGCACCTTGGGCGCGGGCTGCACGGCGGTGGGGTCGTCGTCGACCGGCGCCAGGGTGCCGTCGAAGTCGAAGAAGAGCACGGTGTGGGCCGCCCGCGCGGCGGTGGCACGCCAGGCGTGGTCGGCGTCCAACGGGGTCTTCGGCTGCTGGTTGCCCAGATTCAACGGCGGCACGCGCGACAGCGTACCCCGGCGGCGGCGGCTCATTCGTGGCCGTGAGATGACGCCTGCACACCGCCTCCGGTCGGCGATTTCCCCGTGGTCGTCAGCGTTCGGCGGCTCCCCGGCGGGTGCGCCCGAACGGGACCACCGAGGCCTCCTGGCCGTGCTTGAGCAGGTAGCCCTCGACGAACCCGGTGTTCCGGTCGCCGGCCTGCGCCTCGATCTCGTTCAGCCGGGCGACCAGGAACTCGGTCAGTGCGCTGACCCGGTCGTTGAGCCGCTCGTGCAGCTCGGCGACCACCGCCAGCACCACCGCGGTGCCCGCGGTGGTGAGCGCGAAGAGGTTGACGAACAGCGGCATCTGCTCGCCCTCGACCGCGCCTACCGCGACGTTTGCGGTCACGAACGATGTCAGCGACACCACCGCGACCACGACTCCCCACCATTTCAGGGTCATGGACAGACCCCTCCTTCTGTCCCGCAGGGCTGGGTTCGGCCTTGTCCCGTCCCCCCGCCGACGACGAGCCCAAGCAGTACGAATACGGACGCTAGCGCGCCCGTTCCTGCCCCGTAGGGAAACGAAGAGGTCTGACCAGGCGTTCTTTCGCCATCTGAGGAACTAGCCGGCCCGTTCGTCTCGTTTTCGGTCATCGACCGGCAGAGTCGGGCGATAAGCGAGATAACGAATGGTTTCCCGAATGTGGAACTTCTCCGCTTCCGAGACGGCGGGGTCGACCAGCCGGCGCAGCAGCGCCTCCACGTCCGGATCCATCTCCGGTGGCGGCGCCGCGTTGCGCGGAGTGCCGGCCCGGTCCCAGCCCAGTGCGGCGAAGGCGGTGGCCGGGTTGAGGCCGAGCCCCTCGCAGAAGGCGACCACCCGCTCGACCTCCGGGTCGCTGGCCCAGTCGCCGCGAACCCAGCGGTTGATGGTCTGCCGGGAGACGCCGGTGCGACGGGAGACCTCGGTGCCGGTCCAGGCCCGCATCGCGCGGGCGTCGTCGAGGGCCCGACGGACGAAGCTGGCGAAGGCGATCTTCCGGGCGGGGGCGGTCTCGGTCACCCCGTGACCGTACGGCGGGACGGCCGTGGCGGGGAGCCCGCCCGTACGGGTGTCACGCGGACGGGACGGCTGTATTCGGGCGCGGGTAAACGATCCAGAGGCCTTTCCGAGGGGTGTCACCTGGGCAGAATAGGAGGACTTAGGTGCGGCGGTAACCGGACGAAAAGCTGATACTGTCACGTTCATGGGACAATCTACGGTGTGTCACGTGCTTGAGACGATCAGTGCTCACATGCGTCACGCCCCCTGCGCGAGGGGGGTGCGGTGACCGAACTCGCGACCCGCGCCCAGGCCTTCGGCCTGATCGCGGAGGGGGTGGCCGCGGGACTGAGCGCGCCGTGGCGCCTCTACCTCGCCCGAGGTTGCCGCTACCTGTCACTGAGCGTGGGGGACCGGGAGGAGTGGAACGCCTGGCGTACCCACCTCGGGTGCCCGGAGCTGAGCGTCCGGGTCTACGACGCCGGCGGCGAGATCCGCCGCTCCTCGGTCGCCGAGGTCGTCCTGGACGGCTGCCGGATCAGCGTCGAGCTGGTCGAGGAGGTCAGCACCGACGACCTGGACCGGCTCCTGGTGGTCGACCCCACCACGATCGAGCCGGAGGACCGGTGACCGGGCCGGCGCGGCGCGGCGGAGCCGCCGGATGAGCCCCTTTCTCGCGGTCTTCCTCGTCCTCGTCCTCGGTGCCACCAGTTACGCGGCGGGCCGGCTGCACGGGCAGCTCAGCTACCGGATCGGCTACCGCTTCGGCTACCGGCAGGGCTACTTCGACGGCGACCGGGGGGCGTGGAACCGGCGGCGCCGGGACGCCCAGGCCGCCATCGCCACGGCCCTGGCCGGGCCGGTGGACGGGCCGCCGGTGGTGACCAGCGCGACGGTCACCAGCACCACGGTCGCCCGCCAGGGCACCACCTACACCGGCTCCTCGTTCACCGCCCCGGTCGCGCCGGTCACCGGCCGGCATCCGACCGGGACCCTCGTCCGGCGGCAGGGCTGAACACGGCCCACGCCGGCAATGACCCGGTGCGCCGTCCGCGGCGGGCGCGCACCGTCGGGGCCACGTCAGACCGGTGACGCTGGTCCCACCGGCCGGGATGCGCGCAGGGGGCATGCATCCCGGCCGGTCCGCCGCCCGTTCACGCCCCGGTCGAGGGAGATCCATCTTCACCTCTAGCCGAGGTGCCCCGGCGCCGCTAGCGTCTAGGCATGGCACGGGGTTTTCCCGGGTCAGCCGGTCCGCCCGGAACTGCGACCTCGCGCACGGGGTTCCGCATCCGACCCCGTGTCCCCGGGCACCGGAGGAGGCGGAACGCGGGTGGCGGGTGCCCATCCGTCGGAGCAGGCCTGTGACGACTCGCCGTACGACCGCCGGTGCCGACCAGACCCCGGCCGCGACTGCCACGACCCGCCGAGCCACCCGGAGCCGCCGTACGACGGCCGCCGCCCCGGCCGGCACCGAGGAGCCCCGACCAGCCGGCCAGGCGTTCGTCCTGGACACGTCGGTGCTCCTGTCCGATCCGGCGGCATTCCACCGCTTCGCCGAGCACGAGGTGGTCCTGCCCCTGGTGGTCATCTCCGAGCTGGAGGGCAAGCGCCACCACCCCGAGCTGGGCTGGTTCGCCCGGCAGTCCCTGCGCATGCTCGACGAGCTGCGCGTCCGGCACGGGCGGCTGGACCGCCCGGTGCCCGCCAACGACGCGGGCGGCACGCTGCGGGTGGAGCTGAACCACTCCGACGACGGCGTGTTGCCGCCGGGCTTCCGCAACGAGTCCAACGACGCCCGGATCCTCTCCGTGGCGTTGAACCTCGCCGCCGAGGGCCGGGAGGTGACCCTGGTCAGCAAGGACATGCCGCTGCGGGTCAAGGCCGCCTCGGTCGGGCTGCGGGCCGACGAGTACCGGCACGGCCAGGCCAGCGATCCCACCTGGACCGGCATGGCGGAGCTGGAGCTGGGCGAGGAGCAGATCGGCCGCCTCTACGCCGGTGAGACGCTCGACGTGGACGCCGCGGCGGGCCTGCCCTGCCACACCGGCCTGGTGCTGCACTCGGCCCGCGGCTCCGCGCTGGGCCGGGTGCTGCCGGACAAGACGGTCCGGCTGGTGCGGGGCGACCGGGAGGCGTTCGGCCTGCACGGCCGCTCGGCGGAGCAGCGCGTCGCGCTGGACCTGCTGCTGGACGAGTCGATCGGCATCGTCTCGATGGGCGGGCGGGCCGGCACCGGCAAGTCCGCGCTGGCGCTCTGCGCCGGGCTGGAGGCGGTGATGGAACGCCGCCGGCACAAGAAGGTGATCGTCTTCCGCCCGCTCTACGCCGTCGGCGGCCAGGAGCTGGGCTACCTCCCCGGCTCGGAGTCGGAGAAGATGTCGCCCTGGGCGCAGGCGGTCTTCGACACCCTCGGCGCGGTGGTGCACGAGAACGTCCTGGAGGAGGTCACCTCCCGGGGGATCCTGGAGGTCCTCCCGCTGACCCACATCCGGGGCCGGAGCCTGCACGACGCCTTCGTCATCGTCGACGAGGCGCAGTCGCTGGAGCGTGGCGTGCTGCTCACCGTGCTGTCCCGGATCGGCCAGGGGTCCCGGGTGGTGCTCACCCACGACGTCGCGCAGCGGGACAACCTGCGGGTGGGCCGGCACGACGGCGTCACGGCGGTGATCGAGGCGCTGAAGGGTCATCCACTCTTCGCGCACGTCACGCTGAGCCGTTCGGAGCGGTCGCCGATCGCGGCGATGGTGACTGATCTGCTGGAGGACATCCCGCAGTAGCCGCTCGGCGTGCCCGCTACGCCCCTTTTCGTCCGCATTCAGTTTGTGGCGCAGATCACAAATGGGCTCCTTGGTTTCCCATCAGTCTCACTGTGCGCGATGGTGTCCAACGAGCGCCCGCGCCCCGGCAAGATCGTCGAGCATCGTTCGTCCCACCCCCGGACGAGCCCCGGCGAGGGTCGGTGCGTCGGTTACGACCGGCTCCGGTCGGGGCGCTCGCGGCACGACCGCGTCCGGAGACGGCCGGCCTGCGCCGCGTCCTTGCCCCCGACGAAGGGACACTTCGTGAGTCGGCTTTGGAGCCGGTTCGGCGCCCGTACGGCTGCTGTCGCACTGCTCTCCGTGGGCGTTGCCGGCGGCTTCTACCTGGGCGAAGACCGAGAGACCCAGCAACAGGGCCTGACCGCGCAGGTCGGCCGCCAGGTCGACCAGGTCGAGTACGACTACCAGCGCGAGCGGCAGGCCGACCACCAGCGGAGCTCCGCCAAGCAGCGGGCCGCCGAGTACCAGGCGAAGCTGCGGGCCGCCGCGGCCGCCAAGGAGGCCGCCGAGCGGGCCCGCGAGGCCGAGGCCGCCGCAGCGTCCCGGAAGAAGGCGCGGGAGGCCGCGGCCAAGGAGGCCGAGGCCAAGGCCAAGCCGTTCACCGGCCCGATCCCGGCGTCCTGCAACGAGTTCAGCGGCAACCGGGAGGTCGGCTGCGCGCTGCTGCTCGACGCCGGCTTCGGGATCGACCAGATGCCGTGCCTGGACAAGCTCTGGACCAAGGAGAGCGGCTGGAACCACAAGGCCAGCAACCCTTCCTCCGGCGCGTACGGCATCCCGCAGGCGCTGCCGGGCAGCAAGATGGGCTCGGTCGCCGACGACTGGCGGACCAACCCGGCCACCCAGATCAAGTGGGGCCTCGGCTACATCGAGGGCCGCTACGGCGACCCCTGCGGCGCCTGGGCGCACAGCCAGCGCGTCGGCTGGTACTGATCATCGTGTCCGAGGGCGGGGCGGGTGGGCGACCACCCGCCCCGCCCTCGCCGCGTTCCGGCCCGGCGCGCCGCCGAGGTGGCGGTCGGCCCCGATTGCTGATAGCCATGTTCAGGTGACCCTGCACCCGACGGGCGGCGACCCGACCCGGTTCGGCACCGACGCGTTCTACGCCGCCCTCGGCCGGGCCTTCGTCGCCATGTGCGCGGTGGTGCCGTTCCTCTTCCTCATCGAGGCGGTCGACCAGGGGCTCGACTTCGGCCTCGACGTGGCCGCCGGGATCATCCCGCACCGCATCCAGGGCCTCGACGGGGTCTTCTTCTCGCCGTTCCTGCACCACGGCTTCGAACACCTCTACAGCAACAGCATCCCGCTGATCCTGCTCGGCACCTTCGTGCTCGCCGCCGGGACCCGGCGTTTCCTCTGGTCCACCCTGATCATCGTGCTGGTCAGCGGGCTCGGCGTCTGGTTCACCGGCGCGCCCAACTCGGTGGTCGTCGGCGCCAGCGGGGTGATCTTCGGCTATCTCGGCATCCTGCTCACCCGGGGCCTGGTGGAGCGCAGCTGGTGGAACCTGGCGGTGGTGCTGCTGGTCGGCCTGCTCTACGGCTGGCAGCTGCTCGGCATCCTCCCCACCGACGAGCGCATCTCCTGGCAGGGGCACCTGTTCGGGCTGCTCGGCGGGGTGGTCGCGGCGATCCTGTTCCGGCGCCGCCGGCCGGAGGCGGGCGGGCCGTACCACTCGGAGTCGACCCTGACGATGCCCTGACCCGCCGCGGGGCCGCCGAAGATCGGGACATGCTTGCCCGGCCGGGGCGACGGGCCTACCGTCGGCATCAGCACGCGTTGATCCGCCAGCGGAAAGCGACGGTACGCCCATGCGCGAGGTCGATGTCGCGGTGATCGGGGCCGGCCCGACGGGCCTCTTCGCCGCGTACTACGCCGGGTTCCGGGGGCTCTCCGTGGCGGTGCTCGACGCGCTGCCCGAGCCGGGCGGGCAGATCACCGCGATGTACCCGGAGAAGCTGATCCTCGACGTCGCGGGTTTCCCCGCCGTCAAAGGACGGGACCTGGTGGCGAACCTGGTCGCCCAGGCCGCGCCGTTCCACCCGGAGTACCTGCTCGGCACCCGCGCCGAGAAGCTCGCCCACGTCGACGGCCGGCCGGTGCTCGGGCTCGCCGGCGGTGAGCAGCTGGGCTGCGGGGCGGTGGTGATCACCGGCGGGCTGGGCAGCTTCACCCCGCGTCCGCTGCCGGCGGCGGAGAGCTTCGTCGGCGGCGGGATCGTCTACTTCGTACCCGAGCCGGCCGCGCTGGCCGACCGGGACGTGCTGATCGTCGGTGGCGGGGACTCCGCGTTCGACTGGGCGCTGACCCTGCAACCGCTGGCCCGATCGGTGACGCTGGTGCACCGGCGGGAGAAGTTCCGGGCGCACGCGTCCACCGTCTCCCGGGTGCTGGCCCTGCCGGTCCGGGTGATCGTCAACGCCGAGCTGACCAGGCTGCACGGGGACACGACGGTGACCGCCGCCGAGATCACCGTGCGCGGCGGCGACGCGGAGACGCTGCCGGTCGACACGGTGGTCGCCGCGCTGGGCTTCACCGCCGACCTCGGCCCGCTCGCCGAGTGGGGGCTGCGGCTGGACCGCCGGCACATCGTGGTGGACAGCGCGATGGCGACCAACCTGCCCCGCGTCTTCGCCGCCGGGGACATCACCGAGTACCCGGGCAAGGTGCGCCTGATCGCCACCGGCTTCGGCGAGGCGGCCACCGCGGTCAACAACGCCGCCGTCGCCATCGACCCGAGCGCCCACCTCTTCCCGGGCCACTCCTCCGACGTCGGCTGACCGGACCGGCCGGCGGAGCGGTCGGCGCAGGCGGCCAGCGGCGCAGGCGGTCAGCAGGGCAGGCGGTCAGCGGGGCAGGCCGATGAAATCGGCCATCAGCCCGGTCTGGTGGTCGAAGTACTCGTCCCGGTGCGGGACCGCCCGGTCGAGCCGGCCGAACAGCTCGAAGTTGATCAGTCCGAAGAGCTGCGTCCAGCCGGCCATGCCCCTGGCGAGCAGCGACTCCGGCAGGCCGGGGAAGAGCCCGGCGCCGATCTCGGCCAGGTCGGCGCGGACCGGTTCGGGCAGCTCGTCGGCGGGGGCGGCCAGCCGCCCGTCGGCCAGCCCGTCGCGCAGGATGCCGACCAGGGTCACCGGAGGGCGCTGGGCCGGCAGGACGGTGTCGTCGGGGGCGGCGTACCCGGGCACCGGGCTGCCGTAGAGCAGCGCGTACTCGGCGGGGTGGGCGAGCGCCCAGTCCCGGGCGGCCCGGCACGCCGCGTGCCAGCGCCCGCGCAGGTCCTGTCGGTCGGCACCGGCGTCGGCGGACTCCACTGCGTCGCCGAGCGCGTCGTACGCCTCCAGGATCAGCGCGGTGAGCAGCTCGTCGCGGCTCGGGAAGTAGCGGTAGATGGCGGAGGAGACCATGCCCATGTCCCGGGCCACCGCTCGCAGCGAGAGGTTGGCGCCGTCGGTGGCGAGGTGGCGGCGGGCCACCGCCTTGATCTCATCGAGCATCTCGGCCCGGACCCGGGCGCGGATCGAGGAAGCGGGCATGCGACCACTCTGCCATGGATCGGAGCGGCAATCAAAATAGAGAGCACTGCTCTTGACGAGGCGCGGATCGGTCGGTCATGCTGGTGGCGGCAAGTGAGAGCAGTGCTCTCGATTCGTATCCCCGCTTCGAAAGGCGTTCCCATGTCGCTGCACGTGATCGTCGGCTCCGGGCCGGTCGGCACCGCCACCGCCCGCCTCCTCGCCGAGCGCGGTGAGGGCGTCCGGGTGGTGACCCGTCGGGGCGCCGGGCCAGCGCACCCCGCCGTCGAGCGGGTCGCCGCCGACGCCGCCGACACCAACCGGCTCACCGCACTGACCGAGGGCGCGGACGCGCTGTACAACTGCGCGAACCCGGCGTACCACCGCTGGGCGACCGACTGGCCGCCGCTGGCCGGCGCGCTGCTCACCGCCGCCGAGCGGACCGGCGCGGTCCTCGCCACCGTGGGCAACCTCTACGGGTACGGGCCGGTCGACGGCCCGATGACCGAGCAGACCCCGCTCGCGGCCACCGGCACCAAGGGCCGGGTACGCAACCGGATGTGGACCGACGCGCTCGCCGCGCACCGGGCCGGGCGGGTCCGGGTCACCGAGGTACGCGGCTCCGACTACCTCGGTGCCGACGGCACGTCCCTGGCGATGCTGGTGCTGCCCCGGGTGCTCGCCGGGCAGCGGGTCTTCCTCCCGGTCGACTGGGACGCCCCGCACACCTGGACGTACATCCCCGACGTCGCCCGTACCCTCGTCGCCGCCGCCACCGACCCGCGGGCCTGGGGCCGGGCCTGGCACGTGCCCAGCGCGCCCGCCGTCGGCATGCGAGAGCTGGCCACCCGGGCGGCGGCGCTGGTCGCCGCGCCCGCGCCGAAGCTGACCCGGATGCCCTACCCGGTCCTCTGGCTCGGCGGCCTGGCCAACCCGTTCGCCCGGGAACTGCGCGAGACCGCCTACCAGTTCGACCGGCCGTTCCGGATGGACTCCACCGCCGCCACCGCCACCCTCGGCGTCGAGCCGACCCCGCTGGACCGGGCGATCGAGGAGACCGTGGCGGCCCTGCCCCGCTGACCCGGGAATCAGCCGCCGGCCCGCCCCGGCCTCGGCCGGGGCGCCGGACCGAGCGCGGCGACCAGCACGGCCACCATGGTCAGCGCGGCGCCCGCCAGGGTCGCCGGCCCCGGGTGCGAGGCCGCGGTCGGCAGGACCAGGTCCAGCAGTACGGCACCGACGATCTGCCCGGCGATGGTGGCGAGCCCGAGCAACAGCACCCCGGTGAAACGGACGATGGCCGCCGCGATCGCGATGAACACGATGCCGATCGGCCCGCCCAGGTAGAGCCACGGCTCGTCCGGCAGGGTGCCGGCCGGCCGGCCACGGATCGCGCCGTCGACGGCGAGGGTGAGGAGCAGGGCGACGGTGCCGACGGTGAAGTTGACCAGCGTGGCCGCCAGGGCGCTGCCCGAGGCGACCCGGACCCGGCCGTTGACCGCCTGCTGCCAGGCGATGCCGACCCCGGCGAGCAGCGGAAGCAGGGCCAGCACCAGGGCACCCGGGTCGCCGAGCCGGTCACCGACCGCCAGCAGGACGGCCAGCACGGTCAGCGCCGCACCGGCCAGCCGGGCCGGCGTCACCGGCTGCCGGCCGGCCGGGCCGACCCCGGCCCGGTCCACCGCGAGGCTGCTCGCCGACTGCCCGGCGACCACCGCCACGGTGAACACGGCGACCCCGAGCGTGCCGATGGTCAGCCCCTGGGTGGCCACCAGGAACGCGCCGCACAGGCCGCCCAGACACTGCCACGGGCGCAGCGAGCCGTCGCGCAGCGCGGCGCGCAGGTCGCGCAGCCCCCGCCGCCCACCCGGGGTGGCGGGGACCAGCACCAGCAGCACCAGCAGGCCCAGCCCGAACGAGACCACCGCCGCGGCGATCCCGTCGGCCAGGCGTACGCCCAGCTCGCCGTTGATCCGGGACTGCACGGCCACGGCGACCCCCGAGGCGGTCGCCAGCCCGGTCGCGGCGATCCGCCGGGATGCCGGGACGGTCGGACGGACCGCCGTCCCGGTCGCGGTCACTCCTGCTCGGCCAGCGGCCGGCCGTCGAAGTCGACCGCCGAGTACAGGGCGAGCTTCTCCAGCCGGTGGTACGAGTCGATCACCCGGATCGTGCCGCTCTTGGAGCGCATCACGATCGACTGGGTGTACGCGCCGCCGGCCCGGTAGCGCACGCCGCGCAGCAGGTCGCCGGAGGTGACGCCGGTGGCCACGAAGAAGCAGTTGTCCCCGGTGACCAGGTCGTCGGTGCTGAGCACCCGGTCCAGGTCGTGCCCGGCGGCGAGCGCCTTCTCCCGCTCCTCGGCGTCGCGCGGCCAGAGCTTGGCCTGCATCGCCCCGCCCATGCACTTCAGCGCGCAGGCCGAGATGATGCCCTCGGGAGTGCCGCCGATGCCCATCAGCACGTCGACGTCGGACTCGCCCCGGGCGGCCGCGATCGAGCCGGCGATGTCACCGTCGGAGATGAACCGGATGCCCGCCCCGGTCCGCCGGATCTGCTTGACCAGGTCGTCGTGGCGGGACCGGTCCAGCACGCAGACCGTCACCTCGGAGACGTCGGTGCCCTTGACCTTCGCGATCCGGCGCAGGTTGTCGGCCACCCCGGCGTTGATGTCCACCACGTCGGCGTACATCGGACCCACCGCGAGCTTCTCCATGTAGAAGACGGCGCTCGGGTCGAACATCGCGCCGCGCTCGGAGACCGCGAGCACCGCCAGCGCGTTCGGCATGCCCTTGCTCATCAGCGTGGTGCCGTCGACCGGGTCCACCGCGACGTCCACCTCGGGCCCGGTGCCGTCACCGACCTCTTCGCCGTTGAAGAGCATCGGCGCGTTGTCCTTCTCGCCCTCGCCGATCACCACGACCCCGCGCATCGGGATCGAGTTGATCAGCTTGCGCATCGCGTCGACGGCTGCCCCGTCGCCGCCCTCCTTGTCGCCCCGGCCGACCCACCGGCCGGCGGCCATCGCCGCGGCCTCGGTGACCCGGACCAGATCGAGGGCAAGGTTGCGGTCGAGATCCTGGGGGATCCGCGTCCTGGTGTGCGTCGTCATGACGGCTTCCTCCTCGCGACGTTGCGGGGTGGGACCGGCAGGGTGCTGCGCTCGCCACTGCCAGCTTTGTCGCTGATCCTCACACGATGACAGGTCCGGTGCCGGGGCGGGGCGGTGGTGCGCGGGATCGGTCACCCGCAGGCTGCGAGAATGGACCGGTGGACCCCGCACAGCCTGCCGACCGCGTACCCGCCGACCAGACCCCGCCCGACGGCCAGCCGCCGGTGACCCCGACCGGGGCGACCGACGCGGCGGCCGGGTCCGGCCCGTCGACCGGCCCGGCCGGCACCGGTGCGGCGTCGGCCGAGGCGGCGCTGGTGGAGACCCCGGCCGGCGGGGGTGCCGGCGCGGGCGAACCGGCGCTGGTCGAGCCAGCCCGCGACGCCGCGGTGGTGGACGCCGACGTGCCGCCGGCGCGGCCCGTGGCCGGTGGACGCCCCGCGCCAGGGGAAAAGAAGGCCCGCTCCGAGCGGTCGCCGAAGGACATGGCGCTCTCGCTGCTGGTGCTGCTCGTCCCGATCGCACTGCTGATCGCCTTCTACCGCGGCTTCCTCGGCGGCGAGCAGCCGACCGTGATCGACCCCGCGCCGGCCTACGAGCAGGCCCGCTCGGCGAACGCCTTCCCGGTCAGCGAGCCGGTCGGGCTGGGCTCCGGCTGGCGTACGGTCAACGCCAACTACCGCACGGTCGAGGGTGGCGCCAACCTCCGGATCGGCTACCTCACCCCGGAGGGGCGGGGCGTCCAGCTGCTGCAGAGCAACGTACCGGCGGAGCGGCTGCTGCCTGCCGAGCTGACCGCCGAGGGGCAGCCGCAGGGCCCCACCGACCTGGGCGGACGCACCTGGCAGCGGTACACCAGCCGGGGCAACGACCAGGCGCTGGTGCTGCTCGAGCCGAACCGCACGATCGTCGTCGTCGGCGACGCCCGGGACAACGAGCTGCGGCAGCTCGCCGGCTCGTTGCGGTAAGCGCGGTAGGTGCCCACTGCCGCCCGTCACTTATGGCCGGACCGGCGCGACGACCTGAAAGGCCCGTATCGGCAGGCTGAACGCGTACGCCTTCGCGACCCCCTGCACGCCTTCGACGGGGCACACAGATATTGGCGTTGGTGATAGCGTTCCATCCCAGCAGCACTGAAGAGCCCGGTCGCCAACATCGTTTTCGGGGGACGCTCCGGGCGGGCGGCAGGTGCTTCAGCGCGTCCAATTCACGGGAGGATCGCTTTGTCCGAACGGAAGAGTGTAGCGCACAAAATTGCGCAGGCCGGGGTCGTGGTTGCCCTGGCCGGCGCCGCCGGGGTCGTCCTCGTGGGACCCGCATCGGCCGCGAGCACGGGCAACAAGGTGCACAACTGCTACGGAATCTACTTCACGAGAGACTGGAACCAGGACTGCGCCAGCCCGGGTGCCGCGTACGAAGGCTATTACAAGTCGACCGCGGACTGCACCGCGCCGCAAATTCCCGACAAGTCGATGACGAAGTACCGTTTCAAGGGTGACACCACCAGCCACGACGGTTCAGACTGCCAGTACGGGATCCACAGCGTCAACACCGTGTTCTGGTGAGCCGGTGAACTGAATTTCACGCCGTCGGCACACGGGGCCGGAATCGTCTCTCGACGATTCCGGCCATCCGGCTCGAATGCAACCGCGGTGGCCTGCACTGATGAAAGGTGAACCTTGCTCGTCGGCAAGCAACTCAGCCAAGGTTACGGACGCCACACGGTGTTTCGTGGCCTCGACATCGACGTCCGCCCAGGGGTCACCGGACTGCTGGGGCCCAATGGAGCCGGCAAGACCACCCTGCTGCGGACTCTCGCCACGGTACAGCCGCCTCGCGACGGACGCCTGACGATCGACGGGCGCGAGGTGCGGTCGGAGGCCGAGGCCAGGACGGCCCGGCGCCAGATCGGCTTTCTTCCGCAGCGGTTCGGGTTCGAGCCCGGCATGCGCGTCCGGGATTTCGTGCGCTATGGCGCCTGGCTTCGGGGCCTGCCGCCGGACGGTTGGGCGCCGGCCGCGACGACGGCGCTGGGCCATGTCGGGCTCACCGACGAGGCCGCGAAGAAGATGGGTCGGCTCTCGGGCGGCATGCGGCAACGGGCAGCGATCGCCTGGGCCATCGTGGGTCAGCCACGCGTCGTGCTGCTCGACGAACCCACCGTCGGCCTGGATCCTCAGCAGCGGCTGAGGTTCCGCGACATCATCGCGGGCCTGACTGACACCACAGTGCTGCTCAGCACCCATCTCATCGACGACGTGGACGCCATCTGCGACCGGGTCGTGGTCATGCATGCCGGGGAGATCCGCTTCGCCGGCCCCACCGACGAACTCAAGGCGTTGGACGACTCGTCCATGCCGGGTCACACGCCGCTGGAACGGGCGTACATGAGCCTGCTGCCGGTCGAGGAGCGGGACCGATGAGCCCGCTGTGGCTGCATCTGCGGTCCAGCACCGCCAGATGGGCCCTCGTCCCCCTCGCCGTCCTGGGCGTCGCCGTCCTCTTCGGCCGTAGCAGGTTCTGGATCGGAATCTGGCCCGAGTCCGGAGCGGCGGCCCAGGTGAGCGCCTTCTTCCTGAGCATCTTCGCAGCCGGCGTCGCCGCCTGGATCGCCGCCTCGGTCGAAGTGCGCGGGCTGCACGAACAGGCCGCCTCCGCCGCGATCAGGCCGCTGACCATCGAGCTGACTCGATTTGCCGCAGCGCTGCTGTGGTTGCTGCTGCCCTACCTGGCCGTGGCGGCCGCCGCCTTCGTGGCAACCGCCGTCGAGTCGTTCCCGCCCGGTGTCGGATCCTTCTTCCGGTACATCCTGCTCGGTGCCGTGGCAGTTGTGTTCGCAACGGCCTGGGGCTGGCTGGTCGGCCGACTGCTGGCACCGTTGATCGCTGCCGTCTGCGCCGCGCTCAGTTGGTTCATCGCGGTATCCCTGCTCGGTGACGTCGCCGACGCCGCGTTGGTGTCCGGACCGCCGTGGATGGAACTCCGCCTCGGACCCATCGGGTTGCGGCTGGCTGCCGTCCTCGTCCTGGCAGTGGCGGTGTGCGCCCTGCCCTGGCGCAGCGGTCGACGAGGGGTCTTCCGGCAACGCGTCGTGGTGGCACTGGCGGCACTGGTCGGCGTCGTCGTCGCCCATCTGACGACCACGGTGGTCACCCACCGCGCTCCCGTCGCGAAGCCGCTCTGCGTGCAGGGAAAGATCGAATACTGCCTCTGGCCCGAGCACGCGAAGTACGTGCCGCTGGTCGAGGACCTGGACCGGCGGCTGGCCGCACTTCCCGTCCAGCTCCCGCTGCCCGAGCGGGTGGTGGACTACTCGCTGTCCGGATCCCAGCGATGGATCGACGAGTACTCCTCGGTCCAGCTCCCCGGCACGTTCGCTCCCGAGTTCGACATCTCGGAAGGGAGTCGGTGGGCCCTGGCGCGCGGGGTGGCCTCGGCCATCGTGAGCAGCGTGTTCGCCGAGTGCGACCGGGACGCACGGCCGGATCCGGAGCGCCGCCGGGACCGGCTCTTCGCCTGGCTCGAGTGGCGGCTGGCCGGTGGCGGCACGCCGGACTACACGACCGACGCGCCGGGCAACCTGCAAGCTGCGTGGGCCGTCGGTCATCGGACCGCCGGCGGCGAGTCCGAGCCGGAGCAGGCCGCGTGGGTGTCCGGCCTGATCGCCGAGACGAAGGAACGCTACTGCCGTGCCGGGTGAGCCCGGACCACGTCTGCGGGTGGTCGGAACCTACCTCCTGGTCCGCAAGTGGCGTTGGCTGTTGACCGTGATGGTGCTGATCGGAGTCGTCGTCGGCGGGTGGGGGGCGTTCGAGGCGCCCACCCCGGCCGCCACGGACACCGGAGGCGCCACGGTCGAGTTCTGGCGGCTGCTTGCCGTCGCCTCCGCCTCGCTGCCCGTCCTCACCCTGGCCAGTCCGATGGAGGCGCTGGAAGCCGCCGGTGGAACCGCCTACCACCGGTTGCGGAGCATGGTGCTCGGTGCTGCGTTCGCATGCTCGAGCGGCTGCATCCTCACGGCGGCAGCGGTCGGCGTCGACCCGGCGGTGACCCCGTTGATCGTCCGGGCCTTGCTGGCGTGGTTCGGCCTGGCACTGGTCTCAGGGCGGGTGCTCGGCTGGAACTACTCGTGGATCCTGCCCTGGGGGGCCCTGAGCGTGCTGCTCTACTGGGGGCACAGCAGCAGCACCCGGGACTACCGTTGGTGGGAATTCAGCGCCCAACCGGCGGGGCATCTGCCGAGCTGGCTGCTCGCCGGCGGACTCTTCGCAGCGGGCGTCGCGGCGTACGCCCTGTCACCCTGGCGGCTGCACCGCCTCACGAGCAGCAGCGCGGCATCGCCGGCGGACGACACCGCCGCGTTCAGCACCGACACCGACAAAGCTGCTCACTGATCGGCCGGGTGAGCGTGTCGGACCTGGGCGCCGGCGCCGCAGCCCCTGCCGTTCACCGCCCCGTTTCGACCGGCAGGTTCCGCTGAGGCGAACTCACCGTGCGGATGTCGGGATTGCCGAACGCGGCGGCAGGGAACAGAAGGTAGCGCGACCTCGCCGGCTCGTTCCGTCGGCCGGACGGGACTCGTGCGGCGGGGCAGGTGCAAGGCCTCGCCGCCACGCTTCCGGCGCCCCAGCGGGCCGGACGACCCACTTGAGAGGTTCACGTGACCATTCGGCGCTTCAGCGCGGCGGTCTTCGCCGCGACGCTCCTCACCCCCGGCCTGGCCGCCTGTAACAGCACCGGGACCGGTGAGGCGGGGGCCTCCGCGTCCCCCACGGTCTCCGGCAGCGCCGCACCGGGCGCCTCCGGCGCGGTAAACGGCGACGCCAAGCAGGCCCTGCTCAACTCCACGAACGAGATCAGGAACGGCAACTTCCGATTCACCATGTCCGGCGCCGGTTCGAGCGCCGAGGGGCAGGTGCACGAGCCGAGCCAGAGCGCCGAGATGCGCGTGCTGATCGGTGACGCGTCCTCGGACCTGTCGATGAAGCTCGACCTGATCCACGCCAAGCCGGACAGCTGGGTGAAGCTGGAGCTGGGCGGCAAGTCCGCCGGTAGCATCCCCGGCGCGCAGAAGCTCAACCTCGGCAAGTACCAGCACCTCGACCAGACCCGGATCAAGGGCAACAAGGCGCTGGGCTTCGACTTCGAGAAGATCGACCCGGCGGGCAGCGAGGTGCTGACCCAGGGCATCACCGAGGTCCGGCAGACCGGCCAGGGCACCTACGCCGGCACGCTCGACGTGTCGAAGGCGGCCGAGGCCGGCTCGGTCGACCAGTCCGTGGTGACCGCGCTCGGCCAGCAGGCCAAGTCGGTGCCGTTCACCGCCAAGCTGGACCCGCAGGGCCGGCTCAGCGAGATGGTGGTCCAGATCCCCGCCGCCGGCCAGAACGCCGCGCAGGACATCAAGGTCACCTACTCGGACTACGGCAACGCCGCCGCCGCGCAGAAGCCGCCGGCCGCCCAGGTCGTCGAGGCGCCCCAGGAGTTCTACAACCTGTTCAACTGAGCCTTCGGCTTGAGTGGCGGGGCGGCTGTCGGCCGTCCCGCCACTGCTGTCCGCCGCCCCGCAACGGCGGGGCTGGGCGTCAGGACTCGGCGGCCTGCCGGGCGGCGTCGATCCGGGCCCGGGCGCCGTCCAGCCACCGCTGGCAGACCGCGGCCAGCTTCTCGCCGCGCTCCCAGAGCGCCAGTGACTCTTCCAGCGAGGTGCCGCCGGCCTCCAGCTTCTCCACCACCTGGGCCAGCTCGGCGCGGGCCTGCTCGTAGCTGAGCCGCTCGTCCTTGGTCTCGTCCGTCATCGCACCCATCCCACCACACTCCTCAGCCGTCGACGGTCGCGGTCAGCTCGCCGTCGGCGAGGCGTACCCGCAGCGGATCGCCCTTGGCCACCTCGTCGGCGGCCCGCACGACGTGGCCGTCGGCGCGCTGGACGATCGCGTACCCGCGGTCGAGGGTGGCCGCGGGGGAGAGGGCGCGCAGCCGGGCCAGGGTGTGCCGCAGGTCGTCCGCGGCGGCCCCGAGGCGGTGGTCCAGGCAGCGGCCCGTCCGGTCGCGCAGCGCGGTCACCTCGGCGGCCCGCTGGTCGACCATCACCTGCGGGCGGGCCAGCACCGGGCGGGAGCGGAGCAGGTCGAGCCGGTGCGACTCGCGGTCGACCAGGTTGCGGACCGCGCGCTCCAGCCGGGACCGGGCCTGGCCGATGAGGCGGACCTCCTCGGTGAGGTCGGGCACCACCCGCTTGGCCGCGTCGGTCGGCGTGGAGGCGCGGACGTCGGCGACGTAGTCGACCAGTGGTGCGTCCGTCTCGTGGCCGATCGCGCTGACCACCGGCGTACGGCAGGCGAAGACCGCCCGGCACAGCGCCTCGTCGGAGAAGGGCAGCAGGTCCTCGATGCCGCCGCCGCCCCGGGCCAGGACGATCACGTCGATGCTCGGGTCGGCGTCGAGCACCTTCAGCGCGTCGACGATCTGGGGCACCGCGCTCGGCCCCTGCACCGCCACGTTGACCGTGCGGAACTCCACCGCCGGCCAGCGCCGCCGGGCGTTGGTGAGCACGTCCCGCTCGGCCGCCGAGGCGCGGCCGGTGATCAGGCCGACCCGGCCGGGCAGGAACGGCAGCCGGCGCTTGCGGGCCCGGTCGAAGAGCCCCTCCGCGGCGAGCAGCTTCTTGAGCTTCTCCAGCCGGGCCAGCAGCTCGCCGAGCCCCACCTGGCGGATCTCGTCGGCGCGCAGGCTCAGCGTGCCCCGCGCCGCGTAGAACTCCGGCTTGGCGTGCAGCACCACCCGGGCGCCCTCGCGCAGCTCCGGCGCGCCGGTGTCGAGGACGTCCCGGTTGGTGGTGACGGTCAGGCTGAGGTCGGCCGACGGGTCGCGCAGGGTGAGGAAGACGGTGCTGGCGCCGGGGCGGCGGCTGATCTGCGCCACCTGCCCGTCGACCCAGACCCAGCCGAGGCGGGCGATCCAGGCGCCGACCTTCTGGCTGACCACCCGGACCGGCCAGGGCTCCTCCGGGGTGCTGCGCGGGGCGTCGGTCACCCGCCCACCCTACGGTCAGCCCCCGACGACCTGCGCAGCCCCGACGGCGCGTGCCGCTCGCCCGGGGCGGGCGGTGAGCAGGCGCGGCCCCTGCCCGGTGACCGGTGGCGCTGCGCGCGCCGGTTTCCGCCCGTTCCGCCGGTCGGCGACCGGGCTGTGGTGGGGGTCGCAGCCGCTGCCGCCCCGGGAGCCGACACGTACGATGGTCGGGTGACCCAGGCTGAGACGACCCCCCGGACCGGCAAGCGCGTGCTCCTGGCCAAGCCCCGCGGCTACTGCGCGGGTGTCGACCGGGCGGTGCAGACCGTCGAGGAGGCGCTCAAGCTCTACGGCGCCCCGATCTACGTGCGCAAGCAGATCGTGCACAACAAGCACGTGGTGCAGACCCTGGAGGCCAAGGGCGCGATCTTCGTCGAGGAGAACGAGGAGGTGCCCGAGGGCGCCACCGTCATCTTCTCCGCCCACGGCGTCGCCCCGGAGGTCTACGAGCAGGCCAGGGCGCGCTCGCTGAAGGCGATCGACGCGACCTGCCCGCTGGTGACCAAGGTGCACCAGGAGGCGAAGCGCTTCGCCGCCGAGGACTACGACATCCTGCTGATCGGTCACGAGGGGCACGAGGAGGTCGTCGGCACCGCCGGCGAGGCTCCGGCGCACATCCAGCTGGTCGACGGCCCCGACGGCGTCGACAAGGTCACCGTGCGGGACCCGAACAAGGTCGTCTGGCTCTCCCAGACCACCCTCTCGGTCGACGAGACGCTGGAGACCGTGGCCCGGCTCAAGCAGCGCCTGCCGCTGCTCCAGTCGCCGCCCAGCGACGACATCTGCTACGCCACCTCCAACCGGCAGCACGTGGTGAAGGAGATCGCCCCGGAGTGCGACGTGGTGATCGTCGTGGGCTCCCGTAACTCCTCCAACTCGGTGCGCCTGGTCGAGGTCGCCCTGGACGCCGGCGCCCGCGCCGGGCACCTGGTCGACTTCGCGCACGAGATCGACGACGCCTGGCTGACCGGCGCCGGCACCGTCGGCGTGACCTCCGGCGCGAGCGTCCCGGACGAGCTGGTGCAGGACGTGCTGACCCACCTCGCCGAGCGGGGCTTCACCGACGTCGAGGAGATCACCACCGCCAACGAGCGGTTGACCTTCTCGCTGCCGCAGGAGCTCAAGCGCGACATGAAGGCCGCCGCCGCCCGCGGCTGACCGGGAACGGATCCCCGGCCGACCACGTCGAAGTGGGTATGAAGACTCCTCGGATGGCCCTCGCCGCCCTGGTCGTCTGCGCGGCGCTGAGCGCCTGCGGTGGCCAGGCCGGCGACGACCGTACGGGCACCGCCAGCCCCTCGGAAGGATCGCCGGTGACCAGCTCGCCCAGCAGCGACCCCACGCAACCGGGCGACCCGACCGCCGTCCCGCCGACCGCTGTCCCGCCGACCGTGCCGCCGACGAAGCGGCCCCCGGCCGGCCCCAGCCTGCCACCCGGCCCCGGCGCCAACACGATCACCGGCACCGTCGAGGCCGGCGTGGAGCCCGGCTGCCTGCTGGTCGGCGGCTACCAGCTCATCGGTGGCCCGCGCGACGTCCTCGCCGTCGGCGCCAAGGTCACCGTCACCGGCCAGGCCAAGCCCGACATGATGACCACCTGCCAACAGGGCACCCCCTTCGTGGTCGAGTCCGCCCGCCGCTCCTAACCCCCCCGGCTTCTCCC
>NZ_JBPQTL010000097.1:0-21417 GCF_051386295.1 Micromonospora sp. URMC 105
GAGCAGGACCAGCCCCACCAGCAGCATCGGCACCCCGGCGACCACCGGCTCCGGGTGGCTGGTGGCCGCGTCCGGCGCCGGCGCAGCGGCGGCGGTACCGGGCGGCACCGGGCCGGGCACGGACGGCCCGGCCGGCGCCCCGGCCCGGCGGCGCAGCGCGACCACCACCACGAGGTCGAGCACGGCCACCCCGAGCAGGACCAGGGCCCATCCCCCGGCATCGGGGCGGGCCGACACCGCGGCCAGCGGCAGCACCGGCTGCGCGACGACGAGCGCCGCGAACCAGGGCACGGTCAACCGGCTGAGCCGGGCGTACCCTGCGGCGATCGCCGCGCCGGCCCCCCCGACCAGCGCGGCGTACCGGGTGCCCGGCCAGTCGGCCACGCCGAACAGGTCCACCGCCCAGGCGGCGTACCCGTCGAGGACCACCAGCAGCAGCCCCACCGCGGCGAAGGTCTCCGCGGTGCCCCGCAGCCCGCGCCGCGCCGCCACCAGCGGCGCGGCCAGCGCCAGCACGGTGAACGCGGCCAGGATCACCGCCCGCCCGGCGACCCCCACGGCGGCCCAGGCGACGGCGGTGAAGACCACCGCCGCGGTGCCGAGCAGCAGCCCGCCGAGGACGAACAGCAGCCCCTGCACCGTCCGCGCCGAGGTTTCCGGCCGTCCCGGCGTCGCCGGGACCGCTCGGGGCGTGGCCGGTGGCACCGCGGCGGCCGGCAACCGCACCTGCCCGGCCACCTCCGCCCGGACCCGGGCCGCCAGCTCCGCCCGCCGCCGCTGCGCCGCGAGCAGCCGGCCGGACAGCCCCTGGTACGCCTCGCGGGCCCGCTGCACCTCCGGGCCGAGCGCGTGGATCTCCGCATCCAGCCGGATCACCTCGGCGGCGAGCGGGTACGGCGGGCGGCCGCAGCCGGAACAGCCGCGGACGAGATCGGCGGGCGCGCCGCAGCCGGGGCAGGGATAGCCGGCGTTCTGCACCCGCTCATCCTCACGGCCGGATCGGCGCCCGCCCAGAGTGCGCGTACCTAGGTACGGGTGTTGTCGCGCACCCAGGCGGCGTACGCCGGGTCCCCGCACTCCACCCGGGACACCAGGATCTCCGGCACCTCGTACGGGTGGCCGGCGCGGATCCGGTCGACCAGCGCGGCCACCCGGTCGGGGACGGTCTTGAACTGCACCGACCACTCGGTGCCGGTCTCCACCCCGGACCGCCACCAGTAGGTGCTGTCGACCTGGCCGCCGACCTGCGCGCAGGCAGCCAGCCGCCCGGCGACCGCCTCGGCCGCCAGCGCGTCCGCGACCGCGCGCGCGTCCACCACCGTCGTGACCACGCAGATCTGTTCCATCAGCGCACCCTACGTGGGGGTGCCGCCCTGCCTGGCCGACCGGCTCAGACGCCGTCGCGGTTGGCGGCGATCCAGGTGTCGATCCGGCCCCACCAGTCGAAGAGCCAGTCGATGCGCTCCTGGCGCCCGGTCGGAATCTCCTCCGGCGGCACCGACCAGAAGCGCATCACGATCCGCTTGTCCATCGGCAGCTCCCGCCAGACGTCGGCGACGGTGAGCATCCGGTCCAGCCCGGTGTGCGCCACGAAGATCACTCCGGCGTCCGGGGCGGCGTCGAGCGCGGCGAGCAGTCCGCCGGGCTGCGGCGCGAGCACGTGCCGCATCCGCTCGGCGCGCAGCGCCATCCGCTCCAGCCCCAGCGCGCGGAGCCGGGCGATGGCCCGCAGCCGGCGGCCCGGCGTGAAGTTGCCGCCCTCCGGGAAGATCACGAACGCGTCGTCGTCGTCCAGGTCGGTGGCGAGCTGGCCGATCTGCCGGACCGCCGAGTCACGGCCGTCCACCCCGGGCGCGATGAACCGGTTGGGCAGCCGGTTGAGCAGCACGTCGATCGCCGGGTCCCACTGCAGGCTCTCCTTGAGCACGATCCGCGGCTCGCGCCGGAACCAGTTCACCAGCGCGTGGATCAGGATGAACGAGTCACCCGGCCCGGCGTGCCGGCAGAGCACCAGCTCCGGGCGGCCGGGCAACGCGGTGTCCGGGTCGGTGCCGACCATGTCGATGCTCAGCCGCAGCGTCCAGCGGGCCTGCCAGAAGAGCACCCGCAGGAAGCCGCCGGCCAGCGCGTAGTGGGCGCGCTGGAAGGCCGGTGAACGCTTGCGCAGCCCGAAGCCGGAGGCCACCCAGAGCACGAAGAGCGCGGCCAGCGCCGCCGCGTCCCAGACCAGGTAGACGCAGCCGATCCAGAGCAGCCGCAGCGGCCGCAGCCGGCCGGGCACGAAGGGCGACAGTGCCAGGCCGAGCAACGCCCAGACCGGCACGGTGGTCACCGTCACCAGGGCGAGCAGCACCACGCCGGGGGCCAGCAGCATCCGGCGTACCCACCGCGGCGGCAGCGGCATCAGCGGTCCAGCTGGGTCGCCAGGTAGTACCGGGAGGCGGTGTAGGCGCGGCTGATCCGCCGTCCCACCGCCGCCATGTCCCGGTACGCCCACGGACTGTCGTCCCGGGGTTCCAGCCCACCGGTCGGCAGCACGTGCACCTCGACCCCGTCGGGCAGCGCCGCCAGCTCCCGGGCGAACCGGTGCCGCCGGGCGATCTCGAACGCCACCTGGGCGATCTCCCAGGGCCGCCGGGGCGGCGTCAGCTCCCGTTCGATCCGGCCCACCTGGAGTACGAAGATCCGCCGCGCGCCCACCGCGACCGCCTCGCCGATCGGGATCGAGTTGACGATCCCGCCGTCCACGTAGTGCTGGTCGTCGATCCGGGCCGGCGGCAGCAGCCCCGGCACGGAGGCCGAGGCGAGCACGGCGGGCACCAGCGGGCCGCGGTCGAACCAGTGCTCGGCGGCCCGCTCGATGTTCGCCGCGCAGCAGCGGAACGGCACCTTCAGGTCGGCGAAGGTGGTCTGCGCGCCCAACTCCTTCTCCAGCAGCTTGCGCAGCGGCCGGGGCGAGTGCAGGTGGGTACGTGCGGCGAACCGGCGCAGCTGGCGGGCCACCGAGTCGCCGTACACCTCGCTCGCCTCGGGCGAGGCCCAGAGCCGGACCAGCCGGTCGGTGACCGCCTCGGACGGGTCGGCGGCGACCAGGGCGCCGTTGACCGCGCCGATCGAGGTGCCGAGCACCACGTCGGGGCGGATCCGGGCCCGGAACAGGGCGCGGAGCATGCCCACCTCGACCGCCCCGAGCACTCCCCCGCCGCCGAGCACGAACGCCACCGGACCCTGCGCCATGTGGTTCATCCTGGCACGGGCCCGCCGCCCGGCCTTGCCCAGCCGCTGGTCACCGCGGCCCGGCCGGTCCACCGTGGCAGTGTGCCAGCCGTCCATGGCGGAGGGTGACGATCGAATCGGACGGCCGTTGACACGGCGGACACATTCCCGCAACCTGATACCGCCCCCACCCCAGGCAGGTGCGATCACCGATGGCAGCGCTGCACGCCGGCAGGTTGCTGGCCCGCCGGTACCGGCTCGTCGACCAGATCGGCGCCGGTGGCATGTCGGTGATCTGGCGGGCCCGCGACGAGGTGCTCGACCGGCTGGTGGCGGTCAAGGTGCTCGCCCCCTCGCTGGCCGTGGACGCCCGCTTCCGGGACATGGTCCGCGAGGAGGCCCGCTCCGCCGCCCAGCTGGTCCACCCGCACGTGACCGCCGTGCACGACTACGGCGAGACGCTGGCCCCGGACGGCTCCATCACCTCGTTCGTGGTGATGGAGCTGCTCGCCGGGGAGGAGCTGGAGCACCGGCTCACCGAGGGGCCGCTGCCCTGGGCGGAGGCGGTCGAGGTGTGCGCCCAGGTGGCCGACGCCCTCGCGGCGGCGCACCGGCTCGGCATCGTGCACCGGGACATCACGCCGTCCAACGTGATGATGACCCGGGTCGGCGCGAAGGTGCTCGACTTCGGCATCGCCACCCACATCGGCGCTCCGGACGAGGACGAGGACGGCGGCACCTTCGGCACCCCCGCGTACGTGGCGCCGGAGCGGCTGGACGGGGCGCCGGCCCAGCCGGCCACCGACGTCTACGGCCTCGGCGTGCTGCTCCACGAGACGCTGACCGGCCGGGTGCCGTACCCGGCGGACACCTGGGAGCAGCTCGGCGCGGCGCTGGCCACGGCGGAACCGCCCACCCTGGACGGTGTGCCGGGGCTGCCGCCGGCGGTCGCCCGTACCTGCCTGCGCTGCCTGGCCCGCGAACCGCGGGACCGGCCCACCGCGCACCAGGTGGCCGCGGCGCTGCGGGACCAGCTGCTCCCCGGCGACCCGCAGGCGACCACCATGCTCGCGCCGACCGTGACCCTGCCCGCGCTGCCCGGCCCCGACGCCCCGGCCGGTCCGCCGTCGCGGCGGCGACCGCTGGCGGTGGTGGGCGCGCTGGTGGTGGTGACCACGGCCGCCGCGCTGCTCGCACCCACCCTGGCGCCGGAGTCGGCACCCCCGCCGGACGCCGGGCGGACCGGCGCCCCGGCGGTCGAGCCGGCGTTCCCGCCCGCCGTGCCGTCCGCGCTTCCGGCGCAGGAGCCGACCGCAGCGGCGACCGGCGCGCCGCCGTCACCGCAGAGGTCCACCCCGGACGGCGGGCAGGGCGCCGGTGGGCTCACCGAGGCCGCCGAGCGGCTGCGCCGGCTCATCGACGACGGGGTTCGCAGCGGTGACGTGCGCGCCGACGTCGGCACCGACCTGCGCAACGTGCTGGGCAACCTGACCCGGGCCGCCGCCGACGGGCGGTCCGACCTGGCCGAGCCGGTGGCCCTGCTGCGCGAGAAGGTCACCCGCCGGGTGGACGAGGGCGGCATCACCCCGGCGTACGCACGCCGGCTCGACGCGGCCATCGTGGACCTCGGCGCCACCCGGGTCTGACCTGCGGCCGGGTTCGGCGGCGTCCGGTCAGCGGGCGGTGATCGACGTCGGCTCCCGAGCCGGGGTGGTCGCGCCGGCGACCAGCAGCCGGTACACCGCCTCGTAGCCCTGCGCCATCCGGTCGGTGGAGAAGTGCCGCGCCACGTGCGCGACACACTCCGCCGGGTCGAGCCGGACCACCGCGCGCAGCGCCGCCGGCAGCTCCTCGGCGCGGTCCCGGATCAGCCCGGTCACCCCGTCCACCACCAGCTCCGGCACGGCCCCGCGCCGCAGCGCCACGACCGGCGTGCCGGTCGCCATCGCCTCCAGCATCACCATGCCGAATGGCTCCTCCCACTGGATCGGCATGATCAGGCAGCGGGCGTCCATCAGCAGCCGCAGGGTCGCCGGCCGGTCGGCGTTGAACACCACCTCGACGTCCTCGCCCAGCAGCGGCTCGACGACCTCGGTGAAGTAGCGCTGCTCGGCGGGCTCGTTGCACTTGCCGGCCAGGGTCAGCGGCAGGCCGGCCGCCCGGCAGGCGCGGATCGCCAGGTCCGGTCCCTTGTCCGGGCTGAACCGGGCCAGCCAGAGGACCGGGCCCCGCCCGGGGGCCGGCTTCTGCGGGAACTCCCGCACGTCCATCGCGTTGTGCACGGTACCCAGCCACGGCAGGGTCGGGTTCCATCGGCGCTGCGCGTGCGAGATGGCCACCAGCCCCACGCCCCGGTCGGTGTCGCCGAGCACGGCACCGTACTCCCCGACCGGGTTGCCGTGCACGGTGGCCACGGTCGGCACCGCCCGCCGGCCGGCGACCAGCGGACCGATGGTGGTGTGGTCGTGGACCAGGTCGAAGTCGTCCGCGGTGATCAGGTCGTTCACCCGGGCCAGGTGGGCCAGCTCCGGCAGTGCCTCACCGAGCCGGGCGTACTGGAGGTCCTCGACGGTGGAGACGAAGTCGCCGGCGGTGCCGTGGTGCCGGCCGGCCCCGAAGAGGGTCACCGCGTGGCCGTGCTCGACCAGCGCGTCCACCAGCCCGTGCACCACCTGCTCCAGCCCCCCGTAGCCCGGCGGCGGCACCGACAGCCACGGCGGCACCACCATCGCGATCCGCAGCGGCGGTTCGGGCCGGTTGTCCGACCGACGGTGGGTCACGGCAGGTCCTCCCCGGTGCTTCCGTTACCCGTGGGCGGGATCAGCGGCGGTTTCCCCGGCGTGACGGCGGTAAACGGACACCTCGCACGGGCCCGGCGGCGGTTCACCCGGTGACGACGAGCCGGTCGTCCACGGCCCGTACGCCCGGAGCCGACCAGGCGACCCGCTCCGCCTCGTCCCGCTCCCACCAGGAACGGACGGTGCCGCTCAGGATCACGGTGTCGCCGGCCAGCTCGACCGTGATCGCCTCGGTACCGGTCCGGCGGCGCAGCGCCCGGCGCAGGTCCCGGGCGGTCTGCTCGGCGCTGGAAGGACTCTGCGGCACCACCTCGATGAGGTTGGTGACCCCGCGTACGCCCCGCAGCCGGCGCAACTCCCGCTCGGCGGTACGCCGCTGGAAGCCGAACTCCACCTCGCCGCGCAGCATCAGCCAGCCGTTGGAGACCGTCACGTCCAGCCGCTCGGCGGGCACGAAGCTGTCCCACTCCAGCGCCCGTACGGCGGCGACGGCGAGGTCGGCGTCGTCCTGGCCGTCCAGGCCGGGCAGGCGTACCTCGACGTCGTCGGCGACCGCGCGCACGCCGCGTACCCGGTGCGCGCAGCGCTGCGCCGCCCACTTGCGGGCGAAACTGTCCGCCCGGCCGGTCAGGGTGACCACGCCGTCGGCGACGCTCACCCCGATCTCGTGCCGCTGGACCTGCGGGTCCCAGGCCAACTCGTCGAGCACGTCGCGCTGGATGTCCGGATCGGTGCGGGTGGCCGCTGCCGTGGTCATGGCGTCCCCTCCCGTGCGGTCGGCTCCTGGCGAGGATGCCGACGGGCCGGGTGAGCCCGGCTCACCCCACCGGGGTGAACCCCCGCGACGACGTGGTCGGGGCGGAAAAAGGGCGGCGGGTGACGGAGCCAACCCCCTTGGCTCCGCCACCCGCCGCCCCAGGAGGAGGCAGGTCTGGTGTTATGACGTCTCGGCGAGCGTGACGGTTGCCTTCGACTCGGCCCCGTTTCGCTTGTAGGTCACCTCGACCCGGTCGCCGACCTTGCCGGCCTGGACGGCGCCCACGAGGTCGTTGGAATCGTTGACCACCTTGTCGCCGAACCGGGTGATCACGTCGCCGCGCTGCAGGCCGGCCTTCTCGGCGGCGCTGCCCGGCACGACCGCGGCGACCAGCGCCCCGCCGTCCTCGGCGGCGTTGACGCTGACCCCGAGGGAGGGGTGGCTGACCTTCTCGCCGCGCTGGAGCTTCCCGGCGACGTCCTTGGCCTTGTTGCTGGGGATGGCGAAGCCGACCCCGATGTTGCCGCTGCTGCCCTGCCCGGCGGTGGCGATCGCGGTGTTGATGCCGATCACCTCGCCCCGGGTGTTGACCAGCGCGCCGCCCGAGTTGCCGGGGTTGATCGGCGCGTCGGTCTGCAGCAGCCCGGAGATCGAGCTGGCGCCCTGCTGCGGGTTCTGCTGCCCGTTCTCGCCGGCCTGGATGGTCCGGTCCCGGGCGCTGAGGATGCCGGCGGTGACCGAGCCCTGCAGGCCCAGCGGGCTACCCAGGGCGAGCACCTGGTCGCCGACCTGCATCCCGTCGCTGTCGCCGAACCGGGCGGCCTTCAGGTCGCTCACGCCGCTGGTCTTGACCACGGCCAGGTCCGTCTTCGGGTCGGTACCGACGATCTTGGCCTGGGCGGCCTTGCCGTCGGCGAAGACCACCCGGACGGTGTCGCCGGCGGCGGAGGCGATCACGTGGTTGTTGGTGAGCACGTAGCCGTCGGCGCTGAGGATCACGCCGGAGCCCTCGCCGTTGCCGGTGAGGATCGAGACCACGCTGTCCTGCACGGAGGCGGCGATCTTCGGCAGGTCGGCACTGTTGATCACCGGGGCGGCCGAGTAGGTGCGGGTGATGCCGCCGGAGTCGCCGTCCACCGCCAGGGCGAGCGCGCCACCGGCCACGCCGGAACCGAGCATCAGGGCGAAGACCGCCACGCCGGCGCCGATGAACTTGGCCACCTTCGAGGGGCGCGGACCGGCGGCCCAGGGCGGCACCGGCTGCCCGCCGTGCTGCGGCGGTACCGGCCCACCGGGGCCGCCCGGGTAGCCGGCCGCCCAGCCGGACTGCTGCCCGGGCTGCGCCGGCTGGTAGCCGGTCGCCGGGTACTGGCCGGGCGCCGGGTACGCCTGGTAGCCGGGGCGGTAGGCCTGGTCGCCCCCGGGCGCCCCACCGGCCGGGTACGGCGCGGCGGACGTCTGACCCGCGCCCGGGTACCCGCCGGAGACCTGGCCGGTGACCGGGTACCCGGCACCGGAGGGCTGGCCGGCGTACGGCGCGGCGGAGGTGTGACCGGCGGCGGCGTACGGCGCGGCGGAGGTCTGGGCGTCCGGCGCGGTGGCGGCGCTGGGCTGGGTCGGGGCGCCCGCCGGCTCCCCCGCGGTGCCGGCGACGTCGCCCGGGGTGGCCGGGCCGGGCTCGGTGGAGTCGGACTGCCCGCGCTCGACGCGGGACAGCTCGGCGGTGGGGTGCGACGGCTCCCCGTCGGGGGCGGTCGGCCGCCGCTGCGGGTCGGTCTCGAACTCGGTCATGGGTCCACCTTCTCCCTTCGCACTGGCACCAGCCTGGAACCCGCCTGAATGTTTTCTGAAAGTCAGTCCGCGTCGCCGCCGGCGTCCGGCAGCAGGGGCAGCAGGACCCGGAAGGTCGCCCCGCCGCCCGGGGTCTCGGTGACCTGCACGGTGCCGTGGTGGGCGGAGACCAGGGCCGCGACGATCGCCAGGCCCAGGCCGGTGCTGGTGATCCCGCTCGCCCGACGGGTCCGCGCCGCGTCGGCCCGGTAGAAGCGCTCGAAGACCCGCTCGGCCTGTTCCGGGGTGAGACCGGGGCCGGTGTCCGCCACCTCGACCACGGCCAGGTTCCCCGGCTCGGTACGCAGCCGCAGGGTCACCGAGGCGTCCGGCGGCGTGTGGGTCAGCGCGTTGGTCATCAGGTTGCCGATCACCTGCCGCAACCGGGCGTCGTCGCCGTGCACCACCAGCGGGCCCGAGCCGGGCTCGATGTCCAGCTCGATCCGCCGGTCGGGGGCGACGACCCGGGCCGCCTGCACCGCGTCGGACGCGAGCACCGGCAGCTCGACCGGGGCGAGCGAGAGGGGACGTTCCCGGTCCAGCCGGGCCAGCAGCAGCAGGTCCTCCACCAGCAACCCCATCCGGGCCGCCTCGTCCTCGATGCGGCGCAGCAGGTCGGCGGTCTGCTCCGGGGCGCGCGCCGCGCCCTGCCGGTACAGCTCGGCGAAGCCCCGGATGGTGGTCAGCGGGGTACGCAGCTCGTGCGAGGCGTCCGCGACGAACTGCCGCATCCGCTCCTCGGAGCGGCGGGCCCGCGCCTCGGAGGCCTGCGCCGCCTGTGCCGCGTCCCGGGCGCCGGCCTCGGCCGAGCGGGCCGCCGTCTCCGACGCCGCCCGGGCGGTGAAGGCGGCCTCAATCTGGGCCAGCATCGCGTTCAGGGCCCGGGAGAGCCGGCCCAGCTCGGAGGTGGCGCACTCCTGCCCGTCCTCGGGGTCGGGCACCCGCCGGCTGAGGTCGCCGCCGGCGATGGCGGCGGCGGTGCGCTCGATCTCCACCAGCGGCTTGAGGCTGGTCCGCACGATCGCCGCGCCGATCGAGGCGAGCAGGATCAGCACCGCCCCACCGACCAGGAGGTCTATCCAGACCAGCCGCTTGACGGCCAGGTCGACGTCGGTGAGGTGCTGCCCGACCGCCAGCACCCGGCCGTCCGGCAGCTCGCGGTAGAGCATCCGCCAGCGGTCGTGGCCGTCCTGAGCGCGGACGGTGCGCGGGTCGCCCTGCTTGGCGCGGAACCCGGCCACGTCGGCCGGGACCGGTGGCAGGTCCTTGAGTTCCAGGCTGCGGTCGTACCCGACGATCTTGCCGCCGTCGTCGTCGGCCAGCGCCACGACGTAGTCGGTGGGCAGCGTGGCCTGGGCCTGGCCCGCCTCCAGGTGAGGCAGCACCCGGCCGACCTGGACGCTGGCCGCCTGGAGCTCGCCGTCCACCTGGCCGACCAGGTAGTTGCGCAGGAAGTACGTGGTCAGCGAGCTGATCACGAGCAGCGCGGCGGCGACCAGCGCGAGTACCGACGCGACCAGCTTGATCCGCAGCGGGACGCTGCGCAGCCGGCCCTTCGCCTCGTGCAGGACGCTTCGCGACTGCGGTGCCCGCAGAACCGGCTCACTCGTCGTGCTCACGCTGCCGGCTTGCGCAGCACGTAGCCCACCCCGCGCAGGGTGTGGATCAGCCGGGGCTGCGTGTTGTCCACCTTGCGGCGCAGGTAGGAGATGTAGGACTCGACGATGTTGTCGTCGCCCCGGAAGTCGTAGTTCCAGACGTGGTCGAGGATCTGCGCCTTGCTGAGCACCCGGTTGGCGTTGAGCATCAGGTAGCGCAGCAGCTTGAACTCGGTCGGGGAGAGCTGCACCCGCTGGCCGGCCCGGTGCACCTCGTGGGTCTCCTCGTCCAGCTCCAGGTCGGCGAAGGTCAGCCGGGAGGGCGCGTGCTCCCCGGTGGCCGTGCGCCGCAGCACCGCGCGGATCCGGGCGGTCAGCTCCTCCAGGCTGAACGGCTTGGTGACGTAGTCGTCGCCGCCCAGGGTGAGCCCGCGGATCTTGTCGTCGGTCGCGTCCCGGGCCGTCAGGAACACCACCGGGGTACGGGTGCCGCCCTCGCGCAGCATCCGGATGACCTCGAAGCCGTCCAGGTCGGGCAGCATCACGTCGAGGACGACGAGATCGGGGCGGTGGTCCTTGGCCGTGGTCAGCGCCGCGCTGCCGCTGGTGGCGGTGGCCACGTCGAAGCCGGCGAAGCGCAGGCTGGCGGAGAGCAGTTCGAGGATGTTTGGATCGTCCTCGACGACGAGCAGTCGCGCCTCGGTCTGGGTAGCGGCCATGCTCGCCATCATCCGCGCCCCGGCTGCACCGGCGCTGGACGCTTCCTGAAAAGACCCTGTGAGCTGCTCAGCGCAGCAGCCGGCGCAGCCCGTCGAGGGCGCCGTCGAGGACCCGGATCGCGGTGCGCAGCTGGTTGTCGGAGAGCCGCTGCGCCCGGACCAGGCCGCCGACCTCCATGGTGAAGGCGGCCAGCCGCTGGTCGAACTCGGTGAGCAGCGGCGAGGCGGCGGGGGCGGGCGCCGGCGGCGGGACCGGCCGGTCCCAGCGGGTCTGCCGGGTCTGCCGGGCCGCCTCGCGCAGCTCGCGCTTGAGGTCCCGCACCGAGCCGCGCACCTCGGTCTGGATCTCCCCGGCGAGGGCGGAGAGGTCCTGCACCGAGGCGCTGATGTCGGCCTCCAGGGTGGTCAGCTCGGCGGCGCGCTGCCGCAGTTCCGCCCGGCCCGCCTCGGTGATCTCGTAGACCTTGCGACCGCCGGCCGCGGTGTGGGTGACCAGCCCCTCCACCTCCAGCCGTTGCAGCCGGGGATAGATGGTGCCGGCGCTGGGCGCGTACAGGCCGAGGAAGCGCTCCTCCAGCAGCCGGATCAGCTCGTAGCCGTGCTTCGGGCCACCGTCGAGCAGCTTGAGCAGGTAGAGCCGGAGCCGCCCGTGACTGAACACGGCGGTCACGGCAGCTCCTTCTCGTCGTCGTCTACCGGCCGGGCGAGCAGCGCGATGCTGCCCGACGTCGCGGAGGCCCAGAGCTTACCCTCGCCGGCGCCGAGGACGCCCTCGCTGTCGCGCACCGCAGCCAGCCCCCGGCTGGCCAGCACCTGGGGGAAGCCGCTGGTGATGCGTCCGGAGGTGGTGTGCAGCCGGACGGCGAGGTCGCTGTCCTCCCGGACCCGGACGGTGATGCTGCCGGAAATGGTGCTGAGCCGGATCTCGCTGCCGCGGGGGTTGTCGAAGTCGCAGGTGATCGCGCCGGAGACGGTGTGCGCGCGGACCTGGCCGGGGGCGCTGTCGGCCAGGATGACCTCGCCGGAGACGGTCTCCAGGGTGAGCTCGCCGGCCACCCCGAGCGCCTCCACCGGACCTGAGACGATCTTCGCCGCGGTGGCCCCGCGCAGCCCCATCAGGGTGATCTGGCCGGAGGTCACGTCGGCCCGGGTCCGCCCGCGCAGCCCCGAGGCGACCAGGGCGCCCTCCACCAGGTCGAGGGTGACCGGCACGTGGGCGGGGACCGCGACGGAGACGTCCACCCGGGGCCAGCGGGCCAGCGGTCCGACCCACCGGAGCACCTTCGACCAGCGGAACTTCCGCTCCTGGACGATGCTGAGCCGCCCGTCGCGGTGCATGACGTGGATCGGCCGCCCCTCGCCCCCGGCCTGGGTGATGTCCACCCGGGCCGGGCCGTCGGTGGCGACCACGGTGAGCCGGCCGCTGATCAGCCGCACGTCGAGCTCGGTGACCGGGTCGTCCAGCGTGAAGCGTCGCGGTTGCTCGACGGTCCAGTTGGCCATGGCGTCCTCCCCTCGACGCGCCCGGCCGACGGCCGGCGCTCAGGAGGAGAGCCTAACGCGATACATCGCGATAGGACAAGACTGTCGCGAGTTCGGCTGCGTCAGGCCGCCAGATCCAGCTTCCGTCCGCCGGTGACCGCACCGGACCCGGCCGGCGCAGGTCCGGCGGCCGGCCGCCGGCTCGCCACGACCGCCAGGAGCGGACCCGGACCGGCCGGCGCGGCCACCGGACGGGATGCGGCGGACCGGACCGGCACCAGATGGACCGCCGACTCGGCCGCCCGGGCCAGCGCCCGCCGGTCCGCGCCGGGTGCCGGATGCAGCGCCGCCGCCACCCGTACGGTGACCACCAGGTCGCGGGCGGCGAGCACCCGGCGTACCGAACGCCAGAGGGTGTCGTCGCCGAGGAAGGCGGCCGCCGTGGTGACCTCCCCGGTGGCGGCGCAGCGGTAGCCGACCCGCAGCGGCACCACCGGCACCTGCGCGTCGATCGCCGCCTGGAACACGGCCGGCCGGAACCCCCGCCCCGGCCGGCAGTCGCCGGCGGTCGCGGTGCCGCACCAGGTCGTACCCTCCGGAAAGACCGCGACCGGGTCACCGGCCCGCAACGCCCCGGCGATGCGGGCCACCGTCGCGGGCAGGTCCCGGGGCCGGGACCGGTCGACGAAGAGCGCACCGCCGGCGCGGGCCAGCACCCCGACCAGCGGCCAGGCCCGCACCTCCCGCTTGGCCAGCATCCGGGCCGGCGCGACGGTGAGCACCGCCAGCACGTCCAGCCAGGAGACGTGGTTGGCGACCAGCAGCGCCCGCCGGCGCGGCGGCCGGCCCCGCACCTCCAGCCGGACCCCGAGGGCGCGCGCCGTCGCCCGGGCCCACCTCCGGAGCGCGGTCGCCCGCGACGTCGCCGGCAGCACCGGCAGCAGCCCGGCCAGGCCGGCCCCGACCAGCAGCATCCCGAGTACGCCGAGCAGCCGGGCCGCCTGCCGGGAGACGGGTACGGCGGGCACCTGACCCGGCACCGGCAGGCAGTCCGGGCCGCAGCCGGAGGTCGGCCGCCACAGCTCGGCGCTCACTGCTGCCCCCCGCCGAGGAAGTGCCGCAGGTAGCGCGGGTTCATCCGGTCCAGGGAGAAGAGCACGTAGAAGTCGGCCACCCCGAAGTCCGGGTCGTACGCCGGCTCCCCGGCGATCCAGGCGCCCAGCCGCAGGTAGCCGCGGAGCAGCGGCGGGACCAGCGCCTGCCCGGCGACGCCGCCCTCGGCGGTGTCCGGCGGCACCGCCACCGGCTCGGCGAACCACGGGCGCAGCGGGCGGACCCGCAGCAGCGGCGGGGCCAGGTGCCGGGCGCGCACCCGGGCCCACACCTCGGCGGCAGCCCGGCCCCCGTCGCCCACCGGGACCGAGGCGCAGCCGCCCAGCCAGCGGGAGCCGCGCAGGTGCAGGTAGCGGGTGATGCCCGCCCACATCAGGTTGATCACCGCACCCGAGCGGTGGTCGGGGTGGACGCAGGAGCGGCCGGCCTCCACCAGCACGTCGCGCAGCGGGTCCAGGGCGGTCAGGTCGAACTCGCCCTCGGCGTACCGGCGGTCGGTGCGCCCCGGCGGCAGCAGCCGGTACGTGCCGACCACCGTCCCGGTGCGCTCCTCGCGCACGATCAGGTGGTCGCAGTGGGTGTCGAGGTCGTCGACGTCCAGTCCGGCCCCGCCGGGGCGCAGCGTCGCGCCGAGTTCGGTGGCGAAGACCTCGTGGCGCAGTCGTTGCGCGGCCGCGACCTGGGTCGGGTCGTCGGCGATCAGCAGGGTGTATCCGCTGGTCGTCAGGGGTGCGCCAGCGGCGTGCAGAACGGCCATGGGACCTGTGTAGGTGCCCGGGGTTGCCGGTCGCCCCGGCGAAGGATGTCGATCCGGTGAACGCCGGCCGGCGGTCGGCTGCGCACCCGCCGACCCGGTGGGCTCCCGGCCGTCCGCCGGGGCCGGCGTGCGAGGCTGCCCCGGCGGATCCCGGCGACGGCGCCGGGCACGACGGAGGTGCGTCGATGATCATCGAGTCCCGGTTCAACGGGCCGCCCGGGTCGGGCAACGGCGGCTGGAGCGCCGGCGTCTTCGCCGAGGCGTACGGGGGTGACCGGCCGGTCGAGGTGACGCTGCGCCGCCCGCCACCGCTGGAGACCCCGCTGACCCTGGCCGACGGCGACGTCCTCGACCCGGACGGGCAGCTCGTCGCCCAGGTGCGCCCGGCCGGCGACCCGCCCCCGGCGGTCGCCCCGGTGGACCCGGCCACGGCGGCGGCCGCCTCGGCGGCGTACCCCGGACTGCGCGACCACCCCTTCCCCGGCTGCTACGTCTGCGGCCCGGACCGCCCGGACGGCCTGCGGATCTTCCCTGGCCGGTTGCCGGACGGGCGGACCGCCGCACCGTTCCGCGCGCCGCAGCGGGTGGTGGCCGCGACCGTCTGGGCGGCGCTGGACTGCCCCGGCGGCTGGGCGGTCATCGCCCCGGGCCGCCCGTACGTCCTCGGCCGGGTGGCCGCGGTCGTCGACGCGCTGCCCCGGCCCGGCGACGCGTGCGTGGTGACCGGCGAACTGGTCGCCGGCGAGGGACGCAAGGCGGTGGTGCACACCAGCCTGTACGGCCCGAGCGGCGCGCTGCTCGGCCGGGCCCGGGCCACCTGGATCGCGCTGCCCCCGCCACCGGCGTCTCGTCCCTGAGGACGAGCGCCTCCTGCGTGAGGTGGAGCCGGGTCTACGGCCCGTGCCTGATTGACCTGCTTGCGCGCGCTTGCCAGGCTGTGGCCCGGCGCTCACCGCAACGGCGCCGCACATCGCGGCGCGTGACGCGCCGCCGCACGGGAGGAGCACGATGTCCGACGGGCAGTGGAGCCCCAGCACCGGGACGGGCCAGATCGTGGTGTCCGGACTGACGAAGCACTACAAGAACGTCCGGGCGGTGGACAACCTGTCCTTCACCGTCGAACCGGGGCGGGTGACCGGCTTCCTCGGCCCGAACGGCGCCGGCAAGACCACCACGCTGCGCATGCTGCTGAACCTGGTCACCCCGACCAGCGGCGACGCCACCGTGGACGGCGTCCGCTACGCCGACCTGACCGACCCGCTGCGGCACGTGGGCGCGGTGCTGGAGGCGTCCAGCGCCCACAAGGGCCGGACCGGCCTCAACCACCTGCGGGTGATCTGCGCGGCGGCCGGGCTGCCCCGGCGGCGCGCCGACGAGGCGCTGGCCCTGGTCGGCCTGACCCCGGCCGCCCGGCGCAAGTTCAAGGGCTACTCGCTGGGCATGAAGCAGCGGCTCGGCATCGCCGCCGCGATGCTCGGTGACCCCCGGGTGCTGATCCTGGACGAGCCGGCCAACGGGCTGGACCCGGAGGGCATCCGGTGGATGCGCGGGTTCCTCAAGAGCCTGGCCCAGGAGGGCCGCACCGTGCTGGTCTCCAGCCACCTGCTCTCGGAGATGCAGCTGCTCGCCGACGACGTGGTGATCATCGCCGCCGGCCAGCTGGTCCGGCAGGGGCCGGTGGAGCAGGTGATCGGCTCGATGGCCCAGGGCGTCCGGGTGCGGGTGCGCACCCCGCAGGCCGACGAGCTGGTCGCCGCGCTGAAGGCGCAGTCGGCCACCGTCACGCCGGACGAGCACGGCGTCCTGCTGGTGGACGGGGCGGACGCCCCGACGGTCGGCCGGGTCGCCCTGGCCGCCGGGGTGGAACTGCACGAACTCACCACGGAACGGCCCGACCTGGAACGGGTCTTCCTGGAGCTGACGGCCGGAAAGGCGGGCATCCGATGAACCTGGTCCGATCCGAGCTGCTCAAGATCCGTACCACCAACACCTGGTGGCTGTTCGGCCTCGGCGCGCTGGTCACCCTGATCCTGGCGTTCCTGCTCAACGCCGTGAACGCGGACATGAGCCTGAGCGGTCCGCAGGAGGTGGAGGGCCTGCCGCCGGAGCAGGCCGAGCAGGTCCTGGCCTCGGCCAACGAGGTCTACCAGGCGGCGAACCTGTTCACCTCGGGACAGTACTTCGGGCTGCTGTTCGTGCTGCTGCTCGGCATCATCGTGGTGACGAACGAGTTCCACCACCAGACCGCGACGACCACCTTCCTCACCACTCCACACCGGACGGTGGTGGTCACCGCCAAGCTGGTCACCGCGGCGCTGCTCGGCGCCTTCTTCTGGCTGGTCACCACGGTGCTGACCGTGCCGGCGACGCTGATCTTCTTCGCGGCCAACGGGTGGGACGCGCACCTGGGCGACTGGGACGTCACCCGGGCGATCCTGCTCAACCTGCTGGCGTACGTGCTGTGGGGCGTCCTCGGCGTCGGCTTCGGCGTGCTGATCCGCAGCCAGATCGGAGCGACCATCACCGCGGTGGTGCTCTACCTGGTCGGCACGACCGCGGCGACGCTGGTCTTCTTCCTGCTCCAGCAGTGGCTGGAGCAGGACTGGATCAGCAAGCTGGCGGTGATCGTGCCGTCCACCGCGTCGCAGCTGATGATCAGCGGCACGGAGCTGCCGGGCAACCCGCCGCAGTGGGTGGGCGCGGTGGTGCTGATCGCGTACGCCGTGGTGACCTCGGCGGCCGGCAGCCTCATCATGCGGCGCCGCGACATCGCCTGACCCGGATGGGCCGACGGCCCCGGGCGGTGACGATCACGTCACTGTCCGGGGCCGTCCCGTTTAGCAGGAGTCGGCGCGACACGCAGCGTTTGCTGAACTTCTGGCATCTTCTGTGAAACGGGCCACCCGTCGGAGGCGGAAATGCCTGCGGCATTCGTACGGCGTAGCCTGGGAGCCGTCTCCCGTCCGCTCGTTACGGGCACGGGTGCCAACCGCGTGACATACGAACCCGCGTGAAAGAGGCGATTACCGGCCGTGTCGACCCAGCAGACTTCGCAGGAGAACCCACTGGCGGGTTTCGGCCCCAACGAGTGGATCGTCGAGGAGATGTACCAGCGCTACCTCGCCGACCCGTCGAGCGTCGACCCGGCCTGGCACGACTTCTTCGCCGACTACCGGCCCGCCCCGGGGGCCGCGACGCCGCGCCCCGCGGAGGAGAAGACCCAGGCCAAGCCCGCCCCCGCCGAGCCGGCCGGGCAGCAGGAGGCCGCCGCGACCGTGACGCAGCCGGCCGCGCCGGCCAAGCCGGCCGCCAAGGCCCCGGCCGCCAAGGCCGCGCCCGCCAAGCCGGCGCCCGCCAAGGCCGCCCCGGCCAAGCCGGCCGCCAAGGCCCCGACCGCGAGCGCCGCGGGCACCACCCCGCTGCGCGGCGTGGCCGCCAAGATCGTGCAGAACATGGACGCCTCGCTGGCCGTGCCGACCGCGACCAGCGTGCGCGCGGTCCCGGCCAAGCTGCTGGTCGACAACCGCATCGTGATCAACAACCACCTCGCCCGCGGGCGCGGCGGCAAGGTGAGCTTCACCCACCTGATCGGGTACGCGCTGGTCCGGGCGCTGGTCGAGCACCCGGAGATGAACAACTCCTTCGCCGAGGTCGACGGCAAGCCGGCGGTGGTCCGCCCGGAGCACGTCAACCTGGGCATCGCCATCGACCTGGCCAAGCCGGACGGCTCCCGCAACCTGGTGGTGCCCTCCATCAAGGCCTGCGAGCAGATGGACTTCCGGCAGTTCTGGCAGGCGTACGAGGACGTCGTCCGGCGCGCCCGCCGCAACGAGCTGACCATGGAGGACTACGCCGGCACCACCATCTCGCTGACCAACCCGGGCGGCATCGGCACGGTGCACTCGATCCCCCGGCTGATGCAGGGCCAGAGCGCCATCATCGGCGTGGGCGCGATGGAGTACCCGGCGCCGTACCAGGGCATGAGCGAGGCCACCCTGGCCGAGTTGGCGGTCAGCAAGATCATCACGCTGACCAGCACGTACGACCACCGGATCATCCAGGGCGCGCAGTCCGGCGAGTTCCTCAAGGTGATGCACGAGCTGCTGCTCGGCGAGCGCGGCTTCTACGACCAGATCTTCACCTCGCTGCGCATCCCCTACGAGCCGGTGCGCTGGATGCGGGACGTCGCGGTCGACTCCGAGGGCCAGATCAACAAGACCGCGCGGGTGCACGAGCTGATCCACGCTTACCGGGTGCGCGGCCACCTGATGGCCGACACCGACCCGCTGGAGTTCAAGATCCGGAAGCACCCGGACCTGGACGTCCTCCAGCACGGGCTGACCCTGTGGGACCTCGACCGGGTCTTCCCGGTCAACGGCTTCGCCGGCCGGCAGCGGATGAAGCTGCGCGAGATCCTCGGCGTGCTGCGCGACTCGTACTGCCGCCGGGTCGGCATCGAGTACATGCACATCCAGGACCCGGAGGAGCGGCGCTGGATCCAGGAGCGGATCGAGCGCCGGTACGAGAAGCCGTCGGCCGACGAGCAGAAGCACGTGCTCAACCGGCTCAACGCCGCCGAGGCCTTCGAGACCTTCCTGCAGACCAAGTACGTCGGGCAGAAGCGCTTCTCGCTGGAGGGCGGCGAGTCGCTGATCCCGCTGCTCGGTGAGGTGCTGGAGGCCTCCGCCGAGGGCGGGCTGGACGAGGTCGTCATCGGCATGGCCCACCGCGGCCGGCTCAACGTGCTGGCCAACATCGTCGGCAAGCCGTACGAGAAGATCTTCTCCGAGTTCGAGGGCCACCTGGACCCGCGCTCGACCCAGGGCTCCGGCGACGTGAAGTACCACCTGGGCCAGAACGGCAAGTTCACCACCCCGGACGGCGACCACGCGGTCAAGGTCTCGGTGGTGGCGAACCCGTCGCACCTGGAGGCCGTGGACCCGGTGCTGGAGGGCATCGTCCGGGCCAAGCAGGACCGGATCGACCTCAAGCTGGAGGGCTACACCGTGCTGCCGCTGGCGGTGCACGGTGACGCCGCCTTCGCCGGCCAGGGCGTGGTGGCCGAGACGCTCAACCTCTCCCAGTTGCGTGGCTACCGCACCGGCGGCACCGTGCACGTGGTGGTCAACAACCAGGTCGGCTTCACCACCGCCCCGGAGTACTCGCGGTCCAGCCTCTACAGCACCGACGTGGCCCGGATGATCCAGGCGCCGATCTTCCACGTCAACGGCGACGACCCCGAGGCCGTGGTCCGGGTCGCGCGACTGGCCTTCGAGTACCGGCAGGCGTTCAACAAGGACGTCGTGATCGACCTGGTCTGCTACCGCCGGCGCGGGCACAACGAGGGCGACGACCCCTCGATGTCCAACCCGGAGATGTACAAGATCATCGACTCGAAGCGCTCGGTCCGCAAGCTCTACACCGAGGAGCTGATCGGGCGGGGTGACATCACCGTGGAGGACGCGGAGGAGCTGCTGCGCGACTACCAGGGGCAGCTGGAGCGGGTCTTCAAGGCCACCCGCGACGCCGCCACCACCCCGCGCCAGCTGTCCCGGCCCCGCCGCGAGGAGGAGCCGGAGCCGCAGGTGGAGACCGCCACCGACGCCGCGGTGGTCAAGGCGATCGGTGAGGCGCACGTCACCCTCCCCGAGGGCTTCACCCCGCACAAGCGGATCCAGCAGCTGCTCGACCGGCGGGCGAAGATGTCCGTCGAGGGCAACATCGACTGGGGCTACGGCGAGATCATCGCGTTCGGCTCGCTGCTGCACGACGGGGTCACCGTCCGGCTCGCCGGCCAGGACTCCCGCCGCGGCACCTTCGTACAGCGGCACGCCTCGGTGGTCGACGCCAAGACCGGCGACGACTACCTGCCGCTGCAGACGCTCACCGGCGACGGCGAGCGGTCCCGGTTCTTCGTGCACGACTCGCTGCTCTCCGAGTACGCCGCGATGGGCTTCGAGTACGGCTACTCGGTGGAGAACGTCAACGCGCTGGTCTGCTGGGAGGCCCAGTTCGGTGACTTCGTCAACGGCGCCCAGTCGGTGATCGACGAGTTCATCTCCTCCGGCGAGGTGAAGTGGGGTCAGCGCTCGGCGGTCACCCTGCTGCTGCCGCACGGCCACGAGGGCCAGGGCCCGGACCACACCTCCGGCCGCCCGGAGCGGTTCCTCCAGCTCTGCGCGGAGGACAACATGCGGGTGTCCATCCCGACGACCCCGGCGAACTACTTCCACCTGCTGCGCCGCCAGGCCCTGTCGCCGAAGCGCAAGCCGCTGGTGGTGTTCACGCCGAAGTCGCTGCTGCGGCACAAGCTCTGCGTCTCCCCGGTGGAGGACTTCACCACCGGCACCTTCCAGCCGGTGCTGGCCGACACCGCCGCCCCGGCTCCGGAGCAGGTGAAGCGGGTGCTGCTCTGCTCGGGCAAGGTCTACTACGACCTGTTCCAGGCCCGGGCCGAGCGCGGGGTCACCGACACCGCGATCATCCGGATCGAGCAGCTCTACCCGATGCCGGTCGAGGAGATCCGGGCCGCGCTGGCGCAGTACCCGAACGCCGAGGACTTCGCCTGGGTGCAGGAGGAGCCGGCCAACCAGGGCGCCTGGTCCTTCGTCGCGCTCAACCTGCTGGAGCACCTGGACGACGTCCGGCTGCGGCGGATCTCCCGCCCGGCCGCGGCGGCCCCGGCGGTCGGCTCGGCCAAGATGCACGAGGTCGAGCAGACCGCGCTGATCGAGGCGGCCCTGCCCCGCCCGTGACCTGACCGCACCGCCGAGACCCGGGGCAGCGCCGTCCGCGTGACGGCACTGCCCCGGTCCCGTCGGCGGCCGACCTCAAGGACGTACGGATGTACTTCACCGACCGTGGCATCGAGGAGCTCGTCGAGCGCCGGGCCGACGAGCAGATCAGCATCGAGTGGCTCGCCGAGCGCCTCCGCGACTTCGTCGACCTCAACCCCGAGTTCGAGACCCCCATCGAACGCCTCGCCACCTACCTCGCCCGCCTCGACGACGAAGACGACGAGTAACCCCTCCCTCCCCCCAGTCGTCCCACCCCGGTGATCATGAAGTTGGCGGCGGTGGTCGTGGTGGGCAGCGACTTCGCCGACGGCGGCGACGGCGCGGGCCCCCGCGAGCTGGCCTTCAACGCC